>DSDE01000192.1 GCA_011049095.1 Fidelibacterota bacterium | reverse complement strand
ATTTCGCCGTTGGAAAAAGCGGCAGCTTCAAAAAAAGACGAAAAAGCGTCCGTGAATTTATCAGGATAGGCAGCTTATAAGTTCCCTGCAAGATTTTAGTTCACAGTTGCTGCGGCGTTTATACTCCCGTTTTCCATTGACGAAAATGAAAAATTACCTGAAAAGTTTTCAAGTATTACCGCAAATGAATTTCAATCCATTGACCAATGATATGAGTATCACATTTTTACCGGATTCTGACGCAAATGTGATTCTTGAAGACCTTTTCCTAATGATACAAAAAATTGCGTCTGAAAAGCGGCTGCTGATAATTTTTGATGAATTTCAGGAATTTTTTAATTTTGGCCAAGATATTGACAAACAATTACGTGGATATTTACAGCAGTTCAATGGCGCTAATTTCGTTTTTCTGGGCAGCAGGGAATCTTTGGTCAATGAAATATTCTCAAAGAAAAAATCCCCTTTCTACCATTTTGCCATGCCTTATCAAATCACTAAAAATAGATAAAGCGGCGTGGATTCCTTATTTGATACAAGGTTTATCCAAGATTTCCAAGTCTCCGCAGCGTTTAGCCGAAGAGATTCTGCAAATCAGCCAATTCCATCCTTATTACGCGCAGCAATTGGCAGCAATGGTCTGGCAATTCATTCAGAATGATAGAGATAAGTCTGATGCTGTGGAGCAGGCTGCTCAATTTATCATTACACAGCACGATAACGACTATGAAAGACTATGGCTCAGCTTCAATCAAACAGATAAAAAAGTTCTGCTTGCCTTGGCACAGATGGAGCCAAAACCATTTAGCGATGTTTTTTTGAAAAAGCGGAATATCGGCGCCGTTAGTACTGTCTTTAGTTCAATAAAACGGCTTACCGAAGAATCTTATCTTTTTAAGCAAAATGGTCTGTATGAAATTGAAGACCCCTTCTTCAAAAAATGGCTAATCTTTCGGCGCCATCGCTTTATTTTCCCTGCATCCTCATAAAAATCAGCCCCTATTCACCGTTCATTGCTTATTCTAAATTATATACTATAGATTCTGCATTCTGCACGATTTCTGTCATTTCTCAATAGATGAGAAAATTGGCGGTTTTGACGAGCTGCTCATTGGACCATTCCTGAGGCTGCCAGGTGCGAACGTAGATGAGGGGGTCCTGATGATTAAAGTCAATGAGCAGAAAAAGATAGCCTTCATCCTGATAGCCGGTGCTCTGATAATTTTGGCGCATTTCCACGCCATAGACATTCTCCACGCCCTGCTTTTTCATTATTTTGAATGTGCTGAATTCGATGAGAATATCGCTTTGCCCCTCGAAAATGCTTTGCTGCCGCTGCAGATATTCTTTTTTTGAAAATTTCAGATATTCCACATCGGGCTGGGAGTCCCCGAGTTTTTGATATTTAGGCATATCGGGAATATTGGGTTTCTCCTTCAGGGTGCGGCCTACGATAATCAGCGCCTCCTCAGCAAAGATTTGGCTGATCATCGTCATATTCCGCGCCATATAGGCGGTGCGGTATTTTTCCACAAACTTGAGAATGGTCTGCCGCTGGGGATAGCTGGCCAGATCGCTGTCATTTTCCACAAACTGCCAATAGCTGAACTCATTGAGGGCGGCGGTAAAATCATTAAATTGCCCGCTGCTGTCGGTGTCCAGCACCAGATATTCCGTAGTCTGCCGGCTGATGCTGGGGTAATGGTGAGTGACCGGAATGCGGCGCATCTCGTATCCGTGCCAGGTGGGACGCACTGCCGCCGTTACTGCCAATTCCGGTAGTCCGGCGCGATTGTATTTCAAGTAATCGTTTAGCTTTTTTTGCAGAAAGGCATCCTGGGGAAAGAGTTGCGCCACAGAGCCGGGTTTCTGTATTGCCTGCTGAAAAAGCTCCACCGCGAGACTGCAATTCTCAAAAGGAATGTCCACATCGCCAAAACGTTGGGGAATAATGAGGGTGATGCCGGGGCTTGATTTCTTTTGTGGAATAAGCCGCTGAGTTATGGTTTTTGAAGGTTTTTCCAGCTTGATGGGGACGTAGGTCTCATAGTCTGGATGCACCACGATATCCCAGAGTTCACAAACCGCCTGAATCTCTTTGCGGCTTTCGTAATAGTTGTATTTGATGACGCCGTCCAGCTCATTAAAAGCCATAGAGCTGCCAAAGAGAGAAAAAACCGCCTGCCCGTCTCTCGCCTGGACGTTTACCTGATTTTGCCCGTCCCAAAAGCTGAAGTCCAGCAGACTCACCGGCTTGTTTCCATAGCTGAGATTCATTGTGATGCGCCGCTCTCCCTCGCTTAGCCGCTCATCATTTCTCATCGTGAATTTTATCTTTTTCGTGATATTGTTGAGCTGTTCAGGCAGCTTTGTGGTGAGATTTACCCCATTGACGATGACTATGGCATCGGGAATAGAGCGCAGCAGCACCTGGGCAAAATAGTTTACCTTTAGCGCCTGCGCCAGATTTAGCTCCCCTTTGAGTTGGGTCTCGCTATTTTTCCAGAGTTCATAAGCCAGCTTTTTCCGCTCTGTAAAGATTTTGGCCACTTCATCTTTGTGAATATAAGCAAAGACGTAGATTTTCCCCCGCTCCTGCGATTTGATAAATTGGAGATTTTTGAGAATGGCGGCAGACTGTGATTTCAGCGCCCTTTCTACATTTTCCGTGAGCTTGCCATTTCCCTCACTCACTTTGGACTTGAAATCGGATGAGACTTTCACCGAAATCTTTTTGGTCAGCTCGTCTAAAGCCGAATTCTGAGCCTCCTGAAGATTCTGGGAACGGCCTTCGCCCCAATAATAATCGCTGTTTTTGCGAATGGCATCAGCAGTCATCTGCGAGATGGCAAAGCTGCTGAAAATCAATAGTACCCATAGCAGTCGCTTCATAAAACTCCCGTTTTTCTGCAAAGAGTTTACAAAGAGTCAGCCTGATTTGCAATAAACAAAGCCGGTGATGAAACTTTTTTATCTGGAAATGTCTGATACTTTATACACACTGTTATGATTTTTTCAAATATTTTTAAGTCAGGGCAAGAATTATAATTGCAGCAAACGCTCTAAATAGGAAAAGCTGCAATTATACTTTTAGAAATATTGATTTTTTGCTTGCTTTTGGTCCTGTCCGTCCCCTGATGGATCAAGCCAAATAAACAAGAAAAGGATAGATGTAGTAAACGAGATTTTGGGGGATTAATCCGAGAATCCTCAAATCTCAGTTTTCAAGACACTATGAAAAAAGCGCTTAAATCAGATTGCCAGATTATTTAGGACAGCAGTGGTATTAATTATATAAAATGTGGCTGAATGACCACTTTTTTAATTTATTGTGTTGCTTTATGAGCTAAATTTTTTTTATCATTCACAGAAATATCTAAACACACAGCCATGTGACTGAGCAAGGCGAAGCCCAAGAGCAGCTTTAGCTTTGATCAGGCAAAATCACAATCCTTACAAATATAAAAGCACACGTTTATTTTTATTTTAGAACTGAATTTTGTTTGCTAAATTCCAGGAAATGATAAAGATGGCAAGCAACACAAAGTCGTTGTCAAAAAGAAATTGGGTAAAATTGTCAGTCCCTTGGATCATATTCAGCTAAGGAAGAAATAAACAACATGTCGTATAGCATGACATATCAGCAGAATAAACGCAATATGGCGACCGATAGGATATGGGCAAGCTGAAGATAATAACTACAGAAAGGAAGATTTCTGTATAACAATAGAGATTTTACCACTAAAGGAGTTGAATTATGAAAGCAAAAGCAAAGCCATTCATTAAATGGGTTGGAGGAAAAACTCAACTCATTCAAAAAATAGATCAAGCATTGCCAGAAAACTTCGACTCATTAAAAGACCTTACCTATATTGAACCTTTTGTCGGTGGTGGCGCTGTCTTATTTTGGATCTTACAACAATATCCAAACATCTCAAGAGCTGTTATTAATGATATTAATCCTGATTTGACAAATGCATATAGAATTATAAAAGAAAAACCAACCGAATTAATTAATGAATTGCGGGTTGTTCAAGCTGAATATCTT
>DSDE01000267.1 GCA_011049095.1 Fidelibacterota bacterium | reverse complement strand
GATCAATCTGATTATACACGATATATCAACAGTGATGGCAAAGTTGGCTATTATAAGCTGACCAATAATAGTTTTGAAGATATCCGCGGCTTCGAAATCGAGCTGACCAAACGGACAGGCCGCTGGCTAGCTGGAAATGTCAATTTTGAGTACCGTGTCAATAGCTCTGGTTTCTTTGGATATAAATATTATTATGAGAATCCTTCAGAGCAGCGGGAATATGAAAAGAAAAATCCCACAGAGAGTAAACCTCTGCCGCAGCCTCGGGCAAAATCTTACCTCGATTTCCGCACACCCCTTGATTTTGGACCTAAAATAGGTGGCATAGCGCCAGTTGCCGACTGGCATTTTACTCTGCTCAGCAGCTGGACGGCTGGCGGCTGGTTTACCTGGAATCCATTATTGAAAGAAAATACCCGAGGCGCCGTTATCAGCCGAAATGTCCGCTGGGTTGACAACTACAATTTTGATCTTAAAATTTCCAAAGCCTTCAATCTTGGAGAAAATGTCACAATCAAATTTTTTGCCGACGTTAATAACCTCATCAATCGCAAGCATTTTTCCGGTGTCTCTTTCTATGATAAATTTGATTATGAATACTATATGTACTCTTTGCACTTGCCGAAAGATATTGGCGATGAGCTGGAATATGGCAATATTCCCGGAGATGACCGTCCCGGTGTCGTTCGGAAAGAGGGTGTTGATTATGTACCAATGCGGAATTTGGATATTGCTGGCAATCTTCAGCAAGGTATCCTCTACTGGCGTCCTCAGGATGGTGAGTATCTGATTTTTAACGGAACTGATCTCGTGCCTGAAGATGACGCAAGAGTGAAGCAGATTCTGAATGATAAAGCCTACATTGATATGCCGAATTTTACCGGACACACATTTTTGAATCCCCGTGACATTTTCTACGGCGTGAATGTAAGTTTCAACATCGGTAAATAAGCAATCAGAAGAAATTTAAAGGAATGAGTATGATATCAGACAAAAGAACTTACAAAGTATGGCTGATCAGACCGCTGCTGATGTTGCTGGTCGGATTTAGCCTGCTTTTTAGCGATGAGATTCGCTGGCTGGCAGTTGGAGACTTGCATAACTGGTATTCATCGGTTGGCTGCGAAATCGAAGTTGGACGCACAGGCGCAACTGCTGATCAGCTAGATGGATTTCGTTATCCGGCAATGTTTCTTGACCAGGACCTCCAGGCTGCAAAAGGCTTTTGGTTAGGTTCAAAGGACTATCAAGACCCGCTTTCAGGCGCAAGCTATCCAGCAAAAGTTGTGGTGGCCGGCCCCAGAAAGGTTAGCGAAGCTTCTGCATGGATGCCTGTAGAATTTAAACTGGTTGCCAAAAAGACCCATCCCCTGGTCTTAGTTGATGGTGTAATCGGTACTGAGCTGGAGTTTCTCGATAAAGTTGATGAAATCGACCCATCGATTCCTGCTGACAGGATGTTCTACAATAAGGTGCAGACTTCTATGGGTGTAGAAATGCAGCGGAAAATCTATGCTTTTATCAATACATTTCATCAAAACTATTTTATTCACGAATACACCCTGACGAATAATGGAATTTGTGATAAAGATGGCAATGTGAAGCACAGCAACACTTTGAAAGACTTTTATGCCTACTGGCAGATGCGCACCGGCTTTAACCGTGAAGCCTGTGCCTATGGACGTAATTATATGCCTCAGAATGCTACTTGGGGCCGAAATACCGTCAACGATGCAATGGGTGTCAATGGTACTGCTACTTATGATCCCAATGATAAGATGAATCCATTTCGGGCCGTCTATTCCTGGGGTGGAAAGCACAGTGGTGTCTCTGGTGATAATGGTATTGGCGGTGCATGGCTGACCGGAGACGGTCACCTGATGTCTGTCGCATTTGTTGGAAATATGGTCTTGCATGCTGACAAAGCTCCGGATGATGCCAGCGATGATCTGAATCAGCCTATGACAACAACCTGGATTTCCAGCGATTTGCCAGTCACCAATTATGAAAATGATCAGTTTAACACCAATATGATGTTAGGCCAATATGAACGAATGAAATGGGGACATGCAAATCCCACACAGGCAGCAGATTTAGGCTACGACTGGGCAAACCTTGACCCGGGTGCAATTACTTACGCAGATCAGTGGAATGTTGAATATCCTGGCAGTGCCGGTGGTTTTAGTATGTCGATGGGTTTTGGACCCTATCAGTTAGCTCCTAACCAGTCTATTAATATTGTATGGGCTGAAGCTGCCGCCGGTTTAAGTCGCGCAGAAAGTTACCGCATCGGAGCCGAATACAAATCTGGCGCTATAAATGAAGCCACAAAAGATATGTTAGTCTATACCGGACGCGACAGCCTCATCAAGACATTTTGGAATATTTATGAAAACTATCAAAGCGGCTATACGCTTCCTACACCACCGGAAGCGCCGGCTGAATTTATCGTAGCCAGCGGTGGTGACAGGGTGGTATTATCCTGGAAAAACAATGCTGAAAGCAGTCCAGGCTTTAAAGGCTATAAGTTGTACAGAGCCAGAAATGACCGCTATGATTCTACCTATGTATTGGTTGCCGATATTAAGAAAAATGAACTGGAAATAGATGCTGACGGCAGAAATTATTTTGAAGATAAGCAGCCTCAGCGGGGATTCGATTACTTCTATTATATCATCGCCTATGATGACGGCAGCAATGACCCTGAAGGCCGCATTCTCTACAGCAGCAAATTTTATACATTGACCAGCGAGCCGGCCTATCTTCGTAGAATGCCCGGCAACGTTCTTGAAGAAATACGTATCGTACCAAATCCATATCACATCCGTGCGCAAAATCTTCAGTATGGTAAAGATGCCGCCAGCGCTAACCGGATTATGTTTCTCAACCTGCCGCCAAAATGTACAATCAAGATTTACACTGAGCGCGGTGATCTGGTAAAAACGCTGGAGCATACAGATAATAGCGGTGATGAAAGCTGGAACAGCCTGACAGAATCAAGGCAAACAGTTGTCAGCGGTGTCTATATCGCCTACTTTGAAACGCCTGAAGGCGAATCTATCTACAAGAAATTTATTGTTGTCCGTTAATAACGAAGAGTGTGAGGTATAAAATGAAAAAGTATTTTTTTGGGCTGCTGACGCTGACGCTGATGCTCGCTATCGGTTGCAGCGAATATGAAAGTGAAACTTTTCCGATGTCGGAATATGAAAGCGGCATTGCCGGTCTGTTGGATAATAATCCTGCAGCAATGGCTGTTGAAGTCGCTTCTTTCAGTGATTTGCGCTATCTGGATTCATCAATGACGATTGATAATTTTGATTCCCTCTTTGCTGCAAGCAGTAATGCACGAACAAAATTGGCCGACAGCCTTTTAGCTGCCGATACTGCAGTTCTCAAGGCTTCAGAATATATAATGAAAGTGGCTTTGTTTCGGGATCTCAATATTGTGATGCTGGATCTGACTGGCAAAGCAGTTGATGATTATATTCTCTATTTTGATAAGTTTATCCAGGCTGACCTCTACAGCGCCACGGGAACTATTATGGAAGTGGACCGCAGTTTTCCGCAAACATTGGTGCTGCCTTCTAAATCAATCAAAGAGAAAGTTCAAGCTCAAATCGGTGGGGCAAAATATTATCTCGTCATCCGTAGAAATGAAGCTTCCAAAGGCATTCCCAGTGTGAATCTTGTGATTAATAATGCCACATACGCACCGCCTGCAGCAGCAGCCGCCCTTGGTGAAATGATGAGGGGAGCAGCAAGCGACAACCTGCAGGTTCTAAGCCCTGGTGATCTTGATACTGCCTGGGTAGGTCTGACCATTAATACCGGCTTTTTAAGCAATGACAGCATTATTGGTCTGGTGAAATCTCGTTTCAAAACTTACAGCGGCAGCAATAGCAAAGTGAAAGCCTTATTCAGCGAAAACCGAAGCAGCGGCTATTTTATTTTGAGCACGAGCAGCACGAAAACAGTATTGCTAGATAAAAAGATGGACCTTACTTTCTATAGTGGGGTTGATGGTGCGGTTCTTGCGCCTGATATGATG
>DSDE01000080.1 GCA_011049095.1 Fidelibacterota bacterium | reverse complement strand
GATATAAAAGATGAAAAGAAAAAACTCAGAAACGCTTAAAACCGTTGGGTTTTGGTGGTGTGGGCTCTTTTTCCACACCGATAAATCGGGGTGCTAAGCTAAAGGAATATTTGCACCAGTCACCGAGAATGGCCTGCCCCATTTCATAAGCGTGTGAATAAAATGTCACAAAAAAGCAAATTTATTTACCCAATATTAAAATATATTCATTAATTTCTACGTGATGAGTCCGGGAATCCATTTTTTATCGAATACAAGCTTTTCCTGAAAAGCTAACGCACCTTTTAGCTGTATAGGCATATTTTCTAGCTTGCTAGGAGCCGTCTTCCAAACGCCGATAGAAGATATTATAATACTTTCTTCTCTTGCAGCTATTTTTTCTCTCTGAAAAGAAAAAGGGCTTCAAGTGAAGCCCTTTTGACAGTTAAGGTTTTTTTACAGCATTTCGGGAATAATCTTATCGAGAATCGCCAGCAATTCTTTAAGCTCATCCACTTTACGGTCAGCCATGTGAGCGATACGGAATGTCTTCTCTTTCAGATCGCCGTAGCCATTGCTTATCTGATAACCCAATTCACCCAACTTTTTATTTAGGTTGCCAACGCTGATATTTTTCGTATTGGCGATGGTGGTGAGAGTCATAGATTCATAGCCTTTTTTGGAGAATACTTTAAAGTGCTCATCAGCCCATGCTCTTGTAATTTCAGCCATCTCAGCGTGACGAGCAAAGCGATTTTCCAAGCCTTCCACATTTAGTATATAATCAAGCTGCTTATCGAGGGCAAACATATGGCTGAGAGAAGGTGTGCTGGGATACTGAAATGGTTTTTTCTCAACATATTTATAGAGCTCGAGAAGGTCTAGATAAGAGCCGCGGTATTTTACCTGTTTGCCATGCTCCAGCGCTCTGTCAGTAACACTGCATACTGCCAGTCCGGGGGGCAGGCCCAGAGATTTCTGTGTTGAAGTGATGCAGACATCCACACCCAGCTTATCAACCTCAATTTTTGCACCGCCCATAGAAGAGACGGCATCCATTAGCCAGAGAACATCGGGATATTTGCGGCGCACTTCGGCAATAGCCTCTACAGGATTCATCACGCCGGTGGAAGTTTCGTTATGAGTAATAGTAAAAACATCGTAATTGCCAGTGCTGAGATATTTATCCACCATTTCAGGGAAAGTGGGGTCTCCCCATTCGGCTTCTACATGGTCAGCGGGAACGTTATTGCTCTGGGCAAGCTGAAACCAACGGTTTCCAAATGCACCCACAGAGAAAACCACAGCTCGTTTAGCCGTCAAACTGCGGAGACTTCCTTCCATCAAGCCGGTGCCGCTGCTGGTGCTGAGCAAAATATGGCTCTCGGTGAAAAAGAGTTTCTGTAGTTTTTCGCTGATCCCTTTTTGCAGGGCGGTGGCTTCTTTTGTGCGATGCCCCATCATCGGTGTGGCCATCGCTTCAAGAATTTCAGGCCGGACATCAACAGGTCCGGGAATAAAAAGCTTTTTATGCATTTTTTCCTCCTTTGCTTATTTCCATTCTGTAGAAATTACTAAAATAAATCGCTAAAAGCTTATGATTTCGTACGTTTTTTTAAAATTTGTCGAATAATCTGTTCTGCTGATAAATTAGCTTCTTGCTCCAGAATCACTTGAATCTGGTTGAGAATATCCGCTTTTCGAAAACCCAAGGCTTCCAGAGCATTCAAAGCATCGGCAGCAACAGGAGAAAGCTTTGGAGCAGGAGCTCCGCCATCTAGCAGCCCTAAAAGCTCATCATCGCTAAGCTTCTCTTTTAGCTCGACAATGAGACGCTTGGCAGTTTTGGGTCCGATACCCTGAATACTTGTAAGCCGCTGTACATCACCGCGAATAATGACCTCACGAAATTCCCGGGCTGATATGCTGCTGAGCATTGTCATAGCATTTTTAGGTCCAACGCCATTGAGGCTGATAAGTCTGAGAAAAAGTTGTTTCTCATCTAAATCAGCAAAACCATAAAGCTGCATCAGGTCTTCCCGAATATGAAAATAGGTATAGAGGCGATAGGTTTGGCCCGGATCAGGCAATTTTTCATAGGTATTCACCGAGACATAGACTTCAAAGGCGACACCGCCGGTTTCGATGACAAGCATATTGCTGTTTTTTTGCAGCAGCTGACCACTGAGCGAAAAAATCATTTACATTACTCCTTTGTAAGTTGCTGAAATTTAATGTGATGATGGTGGGTCAGAGCTATCGCCAGGGCATCGCTGATATCCATTTCATCAGGCAGATCCTTGATTTTCAGAATGCGTTCCACCATAAAGCGAACCTGGGCTTTGGTGGCAGCGCCATTTCCGGTGATAGATTTTTTTACAGACCGTGCTGAATATTCAAAAACCGGAAGCTGATTTCTGGCGGCGGAAAGCATCAGCACCCCCCTGGCATGCCCTAAAATCAACGAAGTTTTTGCATTTTTATTATAGAATGTCTCCTCGATGGCAAAAACTCCCGGCTGATACTGTTTTATGACAGCAGTGATGCCATCATAAAGGGCCACAAGACGTTCGCTGAGTCTAGCGTTTTTCGGGCTGCTTACTATCCCGGCTGCCACAAATTCCAGGCGAGGCGGCGCATAGTAGATTAAGCCATATCCTGTAATATTGAGGCCGGGGTCCACACCGAGTATCAAAGTCATCTAAATATCCAATGCAGCCATAATTTCGTCACTGATCTCAAAATTTGCCCAAACCTTTTGAATGTCATCATGATCATCGAGAAGCTCATAGAGTTTTATAAATTTCGCCGCGGTGTCGGCATCCAATTCTACAGTTGTACCCGCAATCTGTTCAATTTCGGCATGACGAATCGTAAACTGCTCTTTAAGTGTTTCGTGTATGTCATTAAAGAGAGCTGGGGCAGTACTGACCTCAAAATAATCTTCCTCATCGGTAATGTCATTGGCGCCGGCGTCCAGCGCAGCCATCATTAACTCTTCTTCATCTGTGCCTTCTTTTTCCACATGAATGATGCCAGTACGGGTGAAATTCCAGCTAACAGAGCCATTTTCTCCCAAATTGCCGCCGTGCTTGGCAAGCAGATGGCGAATTTCAGATACCGTGCGGATTTTATTATCAGTCAAAATCTCCAAAACGAGGCCAACACCGCCTGGACCGTAGCCCTCATAGGTGATTTCTTGATAATCTACACCTTCCAGCTCTCCTGTGCCTTTTTTAATTGCCCGGCTGATGGTATCATTAGGAACATTGACATTGCGGGCTGCAATAATTGCCGTTCTCAATCTGGGATTGGCATTATCATCTCCGCCACCGCTGCGGGCTGATACGGTAATTTCTTTGAGAATTTTTGTCCAAACCTTGGCTCTCTTTGCATCTTGTGCTGCCTTACGATGCTTGATATTCGCCCATTTTGAATGACCTGCCATAATTACTCCGTCTTATCCTTTATATTATTTTTCGCATTCAGGATTGATAGAGCGTTTCAATCTGCTCTCTATAATTATTTTCAATAATCCGCCGACGGGTTTTTAATGTGGGTGTCAGCTCTCCCGAATCAATCGTGAAAGGTTCCGGCAAGAGAGCAAATTTCTTAACCTGCTCAAAGCGGCTGAATTTTTCTGTTCGCAGGCTCAGCTCCGCTTCAATTTTGGCGATGAGAGCACTATTTTTAATAAGTTCTTCTGCCGTTAAACTAAGATTCAGCTCTTTTTTTAGCGTTTCATAGGCCGGAACAATAAGTGCGGCGAGAAATTTTCTGCGGTCACCAATAATGACGGCCTGCTCAATATAAGGACTCAATGTCAGGGCCTGTTCAATAGGCTGTGGTGCGATATTTTTCCCGCCGGCAGTAACGATAAGGTCTTTTTTCCGGTCAGTAATAAAGAGGAAATTATCATTATCCAGATACCCTATATCGCCGGTATGAAACCAGCCGTCTGCAGATAATACTTCTGCGCTGAGGTCCGGCGCTTTGTAATAGCCCATCATCACCATTTCGCCACGAACGAGAATCTCGTTATCCTCGGCAATTTTTAATTCAACATTGTTAAGGGG
>DSDE01000045.1 GCA_011049095.1 Fidelibacterota bacterium | reverse complement strand
TATCACGGCGGAGCTTTTTGAGCGAAACGCCATAAAGGCCAAAGATTTGACGGCAATCGCCATCTCCACAGGACCCGGCTCTTTTACCGGTCTGCGCATTGGTATGGCCTTTGCGAAAGGGCTGGCATTTGCTCACAAGCTGCCAATCATAGCAATTCATACTTTTGCCGCGTTTGGAAAGGCTTTTGAGAAGGATCTTGAAAGATTCTCCCAGCCTATGCTGGTTTTCAGGTCTCATCGCGACCGATTGATTGGCTGTCACTTACCCATTGAAAATGCCGAACCATCGTTGCTTCTCTTTTTAGAAAGCGAGTTTTCCCATCGCTTTCCCCAATGCGATAGCTTCCTGAGCAACGATGATAAACTGCGCTTTCCAGGACTTGTGGAAATTCACAGGATTATGAGTGCACGATATCTATGTCAGTATATTCACCAGCATCCCCTGACCAAAAAGACTGGTGATTATGCGCAGCTTGAACTTACTTATGGAATGGAGTATTCACCGAAATTATGGGCAAAATCATAATCCGTCCGATGAGCAATGCCGACCTTGGAGATGTGATACGATTGGAAAATGCATCCTTTGCCGCTCCATGGAAACTTGAACATTTTTTACATGAATTATACAATTCGGCGATTTCATTCTTGTATGTTGCTGACTTAGATAGTATAATTGCCGGGTATATGGGAATCTGGATTTTGCCTGAAGAGATGCACATCACAAACATCGCCGTTTCCGCTGCACACAGACGGAAAGGGATTGCCCAAAGCCTCCTTGATCAAGCCATCGCCCTTTCCAGGGAAAAAAAGTGCAGGGAAATTAGCCTGGAAGTGCGGGAAGGCAATATAGGGGCGAGGGCTCTATATTTAAAAAATGGATTTGAGATAATGGGAAGGCGTAAAAAATATTATCAGCCTGAGAATGAAGATGCGCTGATTTTAACCAAAAAAATAGTGGGAGATTTATGAACTGGTTTGTAAGAACCAAAGAAAAAATATTTAGCGGCGTACGGAAGCAGATTCCTGACGGTATCTGGCAGAAGTGTCCGAAATGTGGTGAAGTTATCTATTTTAAAGAATTAGATAAAAACGCCAGAGTCTGCACAAAATGCAGCTACCATTTCAGAATATATTCTGAGGATTACCTGGAGCTTCTGGCTGACAATGGGCTATTTGCAGAGTTTAACATAGCTATAAGTTCCGAAGACCCGCTAAAATTTCGAATTCCAAAACGATATACAGATTCTATACAAACTGCCAAACGGAAAACCGGATTAAATGAGGCTGTACGTACTGCGGAGCTGACGATACAGTCAATTCCGGTAGTGGTGGCAGCTATGGATTTTCGTTTTATTGGCGGCAGTATGGGTTCAGCAGTAGGTGAAAAGATTGCCCGGGCTGCTGACCGTGCCCTAAAGCGAAATATTCCCCTTATCATTATCTCAGCCAGCGGTGGCGCCAGGATGCAAGAGGGTGTTCTCAGTCTGATGCAAATGGCCAAGACCAGCGCCAGACTTAGCCTATTGGCAGAAAAGGGGCTGCCTTACATCAGTGTATTAACTGACCCCACCACCGGGGGCGTTTCCGCCAGCTATGCTATGCTGGGAGATATCAATATCGCCGAGCCTGGAGCGCTGATTGGGTTTGCCGGGCAGCGGGTTATCAAGCAGACCATCGGACAAGACCTGCCCAATGGCTTTCAGCGCTCTGAGTTTTTGCTTGAGAAAGGTCTCATTGATCTGATCTGTGATCGCAGACAATTAAAATCAACCATCTATAAGTTTTTACAGTTTAATTATGCATAATAAAGAGCCACATATTTTATTGGTCAACGACGACGGCATATTTGCTCCCGGGCTGGCAGCGCTAAATGAAGCTTTGCAGGGCCTGGGAAAAATCTCCATTGTCGCGCCGGCGACAGAAAAAAGCGCTGTGGGTCATGCTATCACCCTTAGTGACCCTTTGCGGATTTATGATTTTCATAAAAATGGCAGTTTCTTTGGTATCGCCGTGCACGGAACGCCGGCAGACTGCGTAAAGCTGGCCGTCAGCGCGTTGCTGGATGAGCCGGTGGATATGGTCGTCAGTGGCATCAATCTTGGAAGCAATACAGGCCTCAATGTTATTTACAGCGGCACCGTAAGCGCAGCCACAGAGGGTACGCTTCTGGGTATTCCTTCCTTTGCTGTCAGTCTGGCGACCTATAAAAATCCAAATTTTGCGCCGGCAATGCGTTTTGCCCGCAAGACAGCCGAAAAAGTCCTGGAGCAAGGACTTCCTCAAGGAACCCTTCTCAATATCAATGTTCCCAATCTTGCCGATGAGAATGCTATTGCCGGTGTGATGGTCACTGAGCAGAGCAAAGCCCGCTGGCAGGAGACATTTGACAGGCGGGTGGATCCCAAAGAGCGGGTTTATTACTGGATGGGCGGCTATAAGGTGGAGATGGATGAAGCGCTGGTGAAAGACGATACTGCTGTGCGAAACGGCTATATCTCCGTTACGCCGGTGCAATTTGACCTGACTGATTATCAGCAGATTGCAGCCATTCAAAAATTAAATCTGCTTTATTAGCAAGGAGAATTATAAAGTGTGTGGAATTGTTGGATATATTGGAAATAAAGATGCTGTGCCGATTATTCTTCAGGGGCTGGCTCGACTGGAATATCGAGGCTATGACTCGGCAGGCATATTAGCTTTTGAGGAAAATGACCTGAAGCACGGACCCATTGCCCTGATTGATGAAAATATGCCTGTCGTTGTGATTGCCCCTCAGAATAAGACCTACGAGAAGATTATTAGAATTCTTCAGGAACTAAAAGCTCGGAAAGGTAAACTTATCGCCATACCAAAACCCGGAGATGAAAAAATCAGTTCTATGGCTGACCATGTTGCAAGCATTCTCGAGACAGAGGAATGTATGCAGCCAATTCTGAGTGTCATTCAGCAATTACTCTCTTACTATGTGGCCGTCAATCGTGGCTCGAATGTGGACCAGCCCAGAAATCTATCGAAAAGCGTAACGGTGGAATAGATGATGCGACGCTGGCTTGCCATATCTTTTTTCCTCCTGATTACCACCACCCTTCAGGCCGATGAGCTCATAAAGCTGGAAATAGAGAAGATCATTCGGGATTATAGTTTAGCGAATTATTATAACGCTGCTAAGCTCTCGATGAATCTTTATGAAAGTGAAGAAACACAGGACAGCCCTTATGCGTCTGTTATCCTTTTTTTGCATATTAAGAGCATCGCCCGACTGGAACAATTTGAGTCTGTCATCGAGAAAAGCCGTCTCTTTGAGCAAAACTTTCCCCATAGCCGGTATTTGGATGATATTTATCTGGAATTAGCTGATCAATATTTCAAGCGAAGACTCTATCCCAACGCGTATTTGAGCGCCCTGGAGGCTTTGAATTACAGTGATGACACCGAAACGGAGAAAAGCGCCAGGGAGCTGAGTCGCCAAATTGCTTTGCATTATCTGTCGGCAGAAGAACACCTGAATAATGGATATCTGTTGAAGGGGGGAGAAGCTCTCATTTTGCACCAGCTTTTTGCTGCGGAAAGATGGCTGGCTGCCGGACGGAAAAAGCTGGCAGAGAAAGCTTTGGTTGATATCAGAAATTCAATTTCTAAAAGAGAGGATATGGAGCACTTTAACCGCTTGCTGCAGATTCTCCATAAAAGAGAAAAAAAACAGGTGAAGATTGCGCTTCTATTGCCTTTAACAGGAAATTTCAGTCAGCAGGGGCAAGCGCTTTTGGAAGGTATTCGCTATGGGCTGGAAAAACACCGGTTTTCTCTGAAATATGAGCTGGACTTAATTGTTCTGGATACTGAAAGCGATGCGATAAGCGCCGTTAAGCAGGCACAGAATGCCGTCATGATTAAGGATTTGATAGCTATTATCGGACCCCTTAGTAGCGCGTCTGCCATTGCCGTTGCGCCGGTTTGCACTGATCACAAAATACCAATGATTACACCCACCGCCACAGCGCCGGGTCTGGCGGGTATCAGTGAATATATTTTCCAGATCAATTCAGGCATCAGTGAAAGGGGATATAATATTGG
>DSDE01000256.1 GCA_011049095.1 Fidelibacterota bacterium | reverse complement strand
GAAAAACGCATTTTTGATGAAATTCGAAAAATTGTTTATGAAGTCAGTGGAATCAATCTTATTGAGGGGAAAGAAGCGCTGGTTTCTGCCAGAATCAGCAAGCGGATGCGGGCATTGTCCATTCCAGATTTCAGATCCTACCTGAAGTATCTGAAGAGTGACGAAAGCGGACTGGAGATGATTTCTCTTATTGATGTAATCTCCACAAATGTTACCAGCTTTTTCAGAGAGCAGCAGCATTTTGTCTTTCTAAAAGAGATTGTGCAAAGCTGGCTAAATGATGGGCAGAGAAGTTTTCGGCTTTGGTCGGCGGCTTCCAGTACAGGTGAAGAGCCATATACTATTGCTATCACAATGCTGGAAACTTTGACTGGGGTGAAAGCTGACGTCAAAATATTGGCTACCGATATTTCCACCAACGTTTTAGCACGTTGTGAAAAAGGCACCTATTCAGAAGAAAAGGTTAAGCCAGTACCGCATATGATTAGAGATCGCTATTTTGAATTGGAAAGACTTGACAATGAGAAATTTTTTACTGTCAAGCCAATGATTAAAAAAATGCTGACCTTTCGCAGACTGAATCTTTCACAGGTACCCTATCCAATGAAAGGGCCCTTTGATGTGGTTTTTTGTCGGAATGTTATGATATATTTTGATAATACAATCCGCAAACAGCTTTTGGATGAGATATACAGACTTCTTAGGCCAGATGGCATTTTGATAGTGGGTCATTCTGAAAGCCTTACCGGACTCAATACTAGTTTTAAGGCGCTTAAACCGTCAATATATGTAAAAATAGGAATGTAATTTTTTATGGATTATTACTAAATTTAAAGCTGATTTATGAAAAGCAGAAAAGGTAAATAAATGTTAGCATACAAACAACGTAAGCAGCTTGTAGTCGGAATCGGGGATTTAAAGCTTTCATCCGATACTGAGGATACTATCATTACCTATTCTCTCGGTTCCTGTATCGGCCTGACGCTCTATGACCCCATCAACCAAGTTGGCGGAATGATACATTGTATGCTCCCTTTATCTAAGCAAGACCCTGAAAAAGCGCGTCGTAATCCCTATATGTTTACAGATAGCGGTGTTCAGTCAATGATACAGCAATTGTTTGATTTAGGAGCTTCCCGTAAAAACCTAATAGCTAAAGTGGCGGGCGGCGCGAAATTGCTGGATGCAAAAGGACTTTTTAGGATAGGAGAGCGGAATTATACTGTCTTGAGAAAAGTTTTGTGGAAAAATGATATCCTCATTGCTGCCGAGGATGTGGGCGAATCAAAAAGCCGAACCATGGTGCTGGATATGGCAACAGGAAAAACATATTTGCGTACTGCTAGAATGGAGATGGAGTTATGAGTCGTCGTCAGGAAATTTTGGCCACACTCCATACACTACCCAATATTCCTCCATTGGTTTTAGAGATTCGCAAAATGATAAATGATCCGGATGTGAGTTTCCGCGCCTTGGCAGAAAAGATTAAATATGATCCCGGATTGACAGCAAATATTTTATCGATGGCTAATTCTGCCTATTTTGGTTTTTCCAGAGGAATCAATTCGATTAATCAGGCCCTGGTTTTGATGGGCACTAAAAGAGTTTTTGAGCTGGTGCTGGCAAGTGGTGTGGCGCCTGTCATCAATAGGCCGATTAGAGGATATGATCTGCCGTCAGGTGTGTTATGGGAACATTCTGTGGCAGTGGCTGTCGGAACCGAAGAGCTGGCAAAGGAGCTTCGTCTCAATGTTCCAGACTATTCCTTTACAGCGGGTTTGCTTCACAATATCGGGAAGCTGGCTCTGGGAACTTTTGTAGAAAATGAGATTGAGCTTATTCATAATATGTGCAGGGAAAAGAAAATAACTTTTGATGCTGCAGAAAGACAAGTATTAGGTATTGACCACGCTGAAGTGGGGGGGATTCTTTTACAAAACTGGAACCTTCCCAGGCATTTTGTGGAAATTGCCACCTATCATCATCGCCCTGAAGATTTTAGAGAGATCAATCTTGTGCTGGATTTGGTCCACGTTGCTGATATATTATCGATGATGGCGGGCTTTGGCCTAGGAAGTGACGAGCTCAATTATCGTCTTTCTGATGTCGTGACTGCCAGACTGAATATCAGAGGTAATCAGGCAGAGAAAATTGTAGCCAATATCACTATTGGTGTAAATAACCTTAAAGAAACTTTCAGCTCGATGAAAGGGGAATGAATAATGGCCTTGAACGTTTTGATTGTTGATGACTCTGAAACTGTTCGTTCGGTTATCATCAAGACCCTGGGTATTGCTCAGATACCAGTTAATACTATTTATCAGGCCGCCAATGGAAAAGAGGCATTATCTGTTTTAGAAGAGCAGTGGATTGATATAGTTTTCGCCGATATCAATATGCCGGTTATGGGTGGCATAGAAATGGTTGAAAAAATGAGCGAAGACGGATTATTAAAGTCGGTACCAGTTGTAATTGTTTCAATAGAGGGCAGTTCGACCCGGATCGAACAGCTAAAAAAGAAAGGTATAAGCGCCTATATCCGTAAGCCTTTTACACCTGAAACGATTCGTAAAGTCGTTGACGACATTTTTGGAGTATGATATGTTAGTGGAACATGAATCAATTATTAGTCAGGTGTTTTGTGATATAATGGAAAAACTCACCTTTATGTTTGGCGAAGAGCTGGGCATAGATGAGCTTTATCCCGAAGGTGACACTTATCATATAGTTACTATAAGTTTTAGCGGTTTTAAAAAAGGAAACCTTAGCCTCATTGTACCAGAAGGTATGGCTGGTGAGATTGCTGCCAATGTTTTGGGCGTCAGTGATACCGATGAGAGAACCCTGACTTTGGCTATCGATTCTTTAAAAGAGGTTGTAAATGTACTATGTGGAAAGATTCTTACCGAACTGGAAGGTGAAAACCCTATATTTAATCTTTCCGTCCCTGAAGTAAAAAACATCAAAGAGAAGGAGTGGGAAAAATATCTTCAGGATGATGAATATCTGGCTTTTAATGTAGATGGGTTTAACGTACTGCTTGATTTTAAAATTGAGGATTAGTTGATTTCCAAAAAAGTAAAAGTACTGATTGTTGATGACTCGGCAGTAGTAAGAGATATTTTCATGAGGGAATTGTCACGAGACCCTGATATCGAAGTCGTTGGCACAGCCCCCGACCCATATATTGCCAGAGATAAGATTATTAAACTAAAACCAGACGTTCTGACACTTGATATAGAAATGCCCCGGATGGATGGTATCACTTTTCTAAGAAAATTAATGCGCTATTACCCCTTGCCAATCATTATTGTATCATCATTGACGCCAAAGGGTGGCGCGCTCTCAGTGGAAGCAATAGAGGCTGGCGCAATGGATGTTTTGGCAAAACCAGGCGCTGCCTACACTGTTGGTGATATGAGCGTTGAGCTCATTGATAAGATTAAGGCAGCCGCAAAAGTCAAAATAGAAAATATTGCTGAAAATGTGAAGCAGATTGTGCCAGAAAAGAAGTATGCCTTAACCAAGACTACAGATAAAGTGGTGGCTATCGGCGCTTCAACTGGTGGAACTCAAGCCCTGCAGGCCGTTCTGACCGCTTTCTCCCTTAATGTGCCCGGCATTATCGTTGTTCAGCATATGCCAGAGCATTTTACCAGCAGCTTTGCAGCTCGTCTAAATGAGATTTGTGAAATTGAAGTTAAAGAAGCTGAAAATGGTGACAGTGTGCTGCCAGGTCGTGTGCTCATTGCCCCAGGTAATTTTCATATGCTCTTGCGGCGATCAGGCGCCAGATACTATGTTGAAGTAAAACCCGGACCATTGGTTAGCCGCCATCGCCCATCGGTTGACGTTCTTTTTCGGTCTGTCGCCAAATATGCAGGAGCCAATGCTGTTGGTGTGATAATGACGGGTATGGGCAGTGATGGTTCTGAGGGTCTCAGTGAGATGCGGAAAGCAGGGGCTGAAACCATTGCTCAAAATGAATCCAGTTGCGTTGTTTTTGGAATGCCAAAAGTGGCAATTGAGAAAGGAGCTGTGCAGCACGTAGTTTCTCTCGAAAAAATACCAGAAACCATCCTAAAG
>DSDE01000421.1 GCA_011049095.1 Fidelibacterota bacterium | reverse complement strand
CCTACGACCAGCCTGTGACTGAGGTTATGAAACCTCGCTTTAAAGTTTCGCTTACCTATGGTCTCACAGGACTTTTACTGACATATCTTATATCGGTGCCCCTTGGAATCCGAAAAGCGCTAAACCATGGGAGCACATTTGATTTTGTTAGCAGCGTTATAGTATTTATAGCCTATTCGATTCCTGGTTGGGCCTTGGGCGGGGTATTGCTAGTGCTTTTTGGCGGCGGCAGCTTTTGGGATATTTTCCCATTGGGAGGATTCCGCTCTCCAACAGAAGTCTGGATGGATATGACCATTTTAGAACGTGTATGGGATCAGATTTACCACGCCATCTTACCAATTATTGCCTGGAGCATTGGCAGTTTTGCCAGTCTCACAATTTTGATGAAAAATTCTCTGCTGGAAAATCTCAGTCAGGATTATATCCGCACCGCTTTTGCCAAAGGACTCACTGAAAAGCGAGTGGTCTGGTTTCACGCCATCCGCAATTCCGTTATTCCCATTGCCAGCAATATAGGGCAAACCATCGGTGTGGTTATTGCTGGCAGCTATCTTATCGAGAAAGTTTTCAATATTGATGGCTTTGGTAAGATGGGTTTTCAGGCTATTCTAGACCGCGATTATCCTATCACTTTAGGTTTTCTAGTAATTGTCGTTATTTTGAGGCTCGTTGGGAATATCATCTCCGATATCGCTCTTGCAAGTGTAGATCCAAGAATAAGGTTTAAATGATGTTCAAAAAAAAGCAAACCAACAATAATGAAATCAGCCTCAGTATATATCACAAAAGGTGGCTGAAGTTTAAGACACTAAAAAGAGGCTATTACAGTTTTCTTATCCTTCTATGGCTGTATATTATCAGCTTTTTTCTGCCAGTCTTGGTGAATAATAAAGCGCTGGTCGTGAAATATGAGTCAAACTGGTATTTTCCAGCAGTCAGAGATTTTCTGCCTTTTATGAGCAGTTATTATCCCGGCTCACAATTTGGACAGGATGTACCTGGAGAAGCCAATTATCGGGCTCTTAAAACGGAATGGAAATCATCAAAGAGCAGCAATTTTGTCATTCTGCCGGTCTATCCTTATAGTCCTTACGAAGATATTAATGTAGAAGGGAATAAGATGTACGAGCCGCCATCAGGCAAAAGATGGCTTGGTACGGACAATACTGGGCGTGATGTCTTTGCCAGACTCGTTTACGCCTTTAATATCGCCATCAGTTTTGCACTCTTGTTGACGATTTTAAATTATATTATCGGCGTGATGATTGGCGGCACTATGGGTTATTTCGGCGGCAAGTTTGACCTATTTTTTCAGCGCTTGATTGAAATTTGGTCGAGCCTGCCCATTTTATTTGTCATTATAATCATCAGCTCTATTCTTAAACCAACCTTTATTCTCCTTATTATGATATATACCATTGTTAACTGGATTGGTATGACTAACCTGATGCGGGCTGAGTTTTATCGAGAAAAGGCAAAAGATTACGTAGCTGCGGCGCTTTCAATCGGGCAGTCAAACTTTAAGGTGATGTTTAAACATATTTTGCCCAATTCCCTTGTGCCTATTATCACCTATTTCCCATTCACAGTGGTTGGCGGTATCGGCGCCTTGGTAGCCCTGGATTATCTTGGCTTTGGAATGCCACCGCCAACACCGAGTTGGGGACAGATGCTTGATATTGGTCTGCAAAATATCAATAAATGGTGGATGGTTTTTGCACCGGTCAGCGCTCAGTTTCTAACCTTACTTTCCATCATTTTTATTGGAGAAGGGGTACGGGAAGCCTTTGATCCCAAAGTTTATTCGAGGTTAAGATGAAACGTGAAAAACTGGTAGAGATCAAGGGCTTAAAAACCCGGTTTAAAGTTGGCGATGACTATGCAAAGGCTGTGGATGGCGTAGATTTTGATATTTATAACGGTGAAATATTGGGTATAGTAGGCGAATCAGGAAGCGGTAAATCAGTTTCAGTTCTCAGCTTGATCCAGTTGATACCTAATCCGCCGGGTGAAGTTGTGGAAGGGGAAATCTACTTTAAGGGCAATAAGATCTATGATGGCAAAGATTTTCAGCGGGTAATGGCCGTTGATGAGTTTCGTTTTTTTCCAAACCTGACGACGACTAAAAGAAAATGGTCAGGCATTGCCTTTTTTATTGCCTGGCTGTTGATCTATTTACTATTGCCAGTCAGCGGTTTACTGCCTTTTCTTCTAAGCTTTATTATTGATGGGTTTCTTACAAATTATATTTTCTATACGAGCCCAAGAAAAAAAGCATTGGCCTCATTTCGAGAAAAAATGTATGAAAAGATGCGCCGGCTTCGGGGAAAAGAGATCGCGATGATTTTTCAGGAGCCAATGACCAGTCTGAATCCAGTTTTTTCGATCGGTACGCAGGTCATTGAATCTATCTATCCCAAAAAATTCCGTGAATACATTCAGGATTCTGTCGTCAGTCTTAGCGAATCATTAAAAACCATTTCATTGCGCAATCGCATGATAATTAACGGACTTATTGGATTGGTTTTTAGCTTTTTTGGGCAACTGGCAAATGGTTGGACTTTTAGTCTCCCTACATTGACCCTTCACTTTAGCATAGGGTTTGTCGTGCCTATTATTATCGGATTATTTATTAAATTGTGGAGTCGTTTGATCCCTGATACCTACAAAGCTGAATATCAGCGGCTTTGGCAAGAGGGGGTCAAGCTCCTCGATTTGGTGGGTATTCCCGATGCGGAAAAAAGGATGAATGATTATCCTCACCAGTTCAGCGGCGGTATGCGACAGCGGGTTATGATAGCGATGGCTCTTGCAAAGCATCCCTCTTTATTAATTGCTGATGAGCCAACTACAGCATTGGATGTTACGATACAAGCCCAGATTCTCGATCTGATGATTGAGATTAAGAATAAAAATATTGACTCAGCAATTGTGCTTATCACCCATGATTTAGCTGTGGTGGCTGAAACCTGTGAGCGGGTCATCGTGATGTATGGTGGAAAAATACAGGAAATCGCGGAGGTTAATGAACTTTTTAGTCATCCCTTACATCCATATACACAAGGTTTATTGAGAAGTATCCCCAGACCCGAAAAAGATAATGTGAAAGAGCGGCTACAGGCTATTCGGGGTATGGTTCCCAGTATCCTAAATCTTCCTGAAGGTTGTCGTTTCTGCACGCGATGTGACGAAAAAATAGATATTTGTGATGCTATAGAACCACCTTTGCTTGAAGTACGCCAAAACCACTGGGTGCGTTGTCACGTAACCCAGCAAAAGATGACAGGTGCGCAATGAAAAACGAACAAGTTTTGGTCAATGTTGAGAATCTGAGCGTGCACTTTCCAGTATATGCCGGCCTATTCTCAAAGAGAGTTGCCACAGTCAAAGCAGTAGATGGAATCTCATTTTCCATTAATCGTAAAGAGATTGTAGGGATGGTTGGCGAATCTGGTTGTGGAAAGACGACTGTTGGCCGGGCAATGATTAATATCATTCGACATATCTCTCCTGATGTAGAGATTGGCGGACATGTTAACTATTATTTTGACGGAAAAACGATTGATTTTACTGCTTTGAGCCAGCGTGAGATGCGTCCCTACCGCAGCAAGGTTCAAATGATTTTTCAAGACCCCTTTGCCTCGCTAAATCCCAGGATGACTGTTGCTCAGATTATTGGCGAGCCCCTTGTTTTGCATACAAAACTCACTCAGAATGAAATTCAGGATAAAGTTGGCTGGCTATTGGATAAAGTTGGTCTGCAGCCAGAGCAGGCCCGCCGATATCCCCATGAGTTTAGTGGCGGGCAGAGGCAACGCATCGGTATCGCCAGGGCATTAGCCACCAATCCTGATCTGATTATATGCGACGAACCCGTTTCTGCCCTGGATGTATCGATTCAGGCGCAGGTGATCAATCTGATGATGGACTTGCAGGAAGAGTTTGAAGTGAGTTATCTTTTCATTGCCCACGACCTTTCTGTTGTAGAGCATATATCCAATAAAATAGCCGTGATGTATCTCGGCAATCTGGTTGAATATGGTACTGCCCGGGATGTTTACCATTCGCCGCGCCATCCATACAGCAGGGCGCTATTG
>DSDE01000121.1 GCA_011049095.1 Fidelibacterota bacterium | reverse complement strand
ATTCTGATTTTTGTCAATTTGGGTGCGCCTGCTGGAGCGAGTGGGCTTTGGGCGGCGATTTACAATTCTAAATGGCTGATTACTGCACTTATTGGACTTCTTTTTGCCAGCAGCCTGATCTGGATTATTAAGCTGAATAAAGTCTATGTGGGAATTGCTTCTTTGGCAGTTTTGATATCAGCGTTGCTTTGGCCGGAGACGCCGCTGATTTCCTTTATCGTAGCGCTTGTTTCGCTGAGCATCATTCTATCTCTCGATAAAGAAGAAGGGAACGAATGGATGGGTGAGACTTGGGGATTTGCCCGTCAAATAATGCCGCTTTTGGCCTTGGGTGTCTTTATAGCCGGTTTTCTTCTGGGCTCGCAGGATGGAGGAAAAGGGCTCATTCCCAATCATTGGATTGCTGCACTGGTGGGAGGAAATTCCCTCTGGGCGAATCTTTTCGCCTCGGTCGCCGGGGCATTTATGTATTTCGCCACGCTCACCGAGATTCCCATTCTTCAGGGACTGCTTCACTCGGGAATGGGAAAAGGACCGGCTCTGGCGCTCCTCTTGGCTGGTCCTGCGCTTTCGCTGCCCAATATGCTGGTGATCCGCAGCATTATGGGGACCCAAAAAACACTGGTTTTTATTGCCTTGGTAATCGTCATGGCTACAATTAGCGGATTACTTTTTGGAATGTTTTAACTTAGATACAAGAAAAAAAATGAAGAAGATATTGATTATTTGTACCGGCAACAGTTGCCGTTCACAGATGGCGGAGGGCTTTTTGAGAAGCCTTGATTCGTCTTTGCGTATTCGCTCAGCCGGAACAAAACCAGGTCCGCGGGTGGCGCTTAGAGCCGTGCAGGTGATGGCGGAAATTGGCCTGGACATCAGCCATCATCAGCCTGAAAATGTAGATATCTATCTCGGTGAGGCATGGGATTATGTCATCACAGTGTGTGACAGTGCCAAAGAGAGTTGCCCCTACTTCTCTGGAAAGGTTCAGTATCGGCAGCACATCGGCTTTGATGATCCATGGGAAGCCACAGGCACCGAAGAAGAAATTCTTGGAGAATATCGACGGGTGAGAGATGAAATCCGCCGGGACTTTACAAAATTTTACGAGGAAAATCTTAAAGGTTGAGGCTGAGCTTGATGTTTTGAGAAGAAATTAGAATTATCTTGAAGACTGCCAATTTAAAGCCAAGCGTTATATGAATTATTCCAATCAGCAATCAACAATCAAAAAGCAAAAATTATTTAAGGAAGTGGTAAAATGTTGAATATTATGATTGTAGGCGGCGGCTGCGCCAATTGCAAAAAATTAGCTGAAATGTGTCAAGAACTTGTGAAAGAACAAGGCATAGAAGCGGAGATTGAGAAAATCACCGATTACAATCGCTTTCCTGAGCTGGGAATTTATGTCACCCCCGGTCTATTGCTGAATGATCAGGTGGTCAGCAGCGGCAAAATTCCTGTGAAGTCAACGTTGTCACGATGGATAGCCGATGCAGCCCGCACCGCTGAGCGAGACACCTGATCTGCCAACGTATTTGTCTGCCAAAAGAAATACAAGGATTTAGATAAAATGACTCAAATTTCTCAAAAACTCAGTTTTCTCGATCGTTATCTCATCGTGTAGATATTTTTAGCGATCTTTGCTGGTGTATTTTCCGGGTATTTATTCCCGGGAATCGTCGATTTCTGGCATCAGTTTCAAATCGGCACAAGCAATATTCCCATTGCAGTCGGGCTGATTTTAATGATGTATCCACCGCTGGCTAAAGTCCGTTATGAAGAGCTGGGCAAGGTTTTTCACAATTGGAAAATTCTCACACTCTCGCTGATTCAGAACTGGCTCATCGGCCCGTTTTTGATGTTTTTTCTGGCAATCATTTTTCTGCGGGAATACCCCCACTATATGTATGGGCTCATAATGATTGGTCTGGCCCGCTGCATCGCTATGGTGATTGTCTGGAACGATCTCGCGAAAGGCGATACGGAATATGCCGCCGGACTGGTGGCTTTCAACAGCATTTTTCAGGTGCTCTTTTTCTCGCTTTATGCTTACTTTTTTATCACCATTTTGCCAGGCTGCTTTGGCTTGAAAGGCGCGGTCGTGGATCTGAGCATCGGGCAGATTGGAGAAAGTGTTCTTATTTATCTTGGCATTCCCTTTAGCGCCGGCATTTTGACCCGCTTTTTCTTGTTGAAAATCAAAACGAAGGTCTGGTATCACGAAAAATTCATTCCCAAAATCAGTCCCATCACCCTCATCGCTCTGCTGTTTACGATTTTGGTGATGTTTTCACTTAAAGGGGAATATTACTAGCCGGGAAGAAAAATCGGTGAGGAAAGCCTTTTCGCTATCGCTGCTTTTCAGCATCGGAATCTTTTTCAGCATTGTACTGATTGGCATTATTACCAGCGCGATGGGTCGGCTGATAATTGATCTGGGGATTATCGGTGATTGGCTGCTGGCTCTTGTATTTATCCTGATGGGGCTCTATCTGCTGGACTGGCTGCCGCTGAATTGGTCGCTTCTTTCACCTGGAACAAACCGCACAAAAGGGTGGAAGGAGGCTTTGATTTTTGGTTTTATTCTGGGAATTGGTCTGGGTCCCTGTTCCTTTGCCTTTATGGCGCCGGTTTTAGTGGTGGTTTTCAATACAGCTGCCGAGAATATTCTCACATCGGCGCTGCTGGTTTTGCTATTTGCCCTGGGCCACTGTCTGCTGATTGTATTGGCCGGCACACTCTCCGGCTGGGTGCAAACGTATCTCGATTGGTCTGACCAATCAAAAACTTTTATATGTATCAAAAAAACTATGGGCTTTCTTATCGCCATTGCTGGCATCTACTTTGCCATCGATATTGTCTTCTGAGCTTTTATGGTATTTTTTGACACATAGCCTGCTACGAGTTGATGTCCGCTAAAGCTGTAGTTTTTCTCATAGCTTCTAAAATTCTGTTTTTTCCGGCTCAAGGAGTGAAATCTCAGTCTTCAATAGAGTAAGTCGCCTCTTTACCCAGCATTCCTTTCAGCCGTTTCAAATATTGTGGCGATTTTATGCGTTTCAGCATCTCCTCAGCCAGATTCAGGCGCTGCAGCAGCTCGCTTTTAAAAGGATGCGCTTTATCCTGAATAGCGCTAAGATAACTTTTCACATATTGATAATGATTCTGCCAGAGCTGAATGTCACCTAATTGTTTATTGAGAAGCCGGTCATTGTACCAGTCGCTATTGATGACATAGTCATAGTCAAATAGCTTGCGAATGGCCGGATCATCAGCCTTTTTGCCATTGTGAGAGCCATAAGCCATGATATCCAGAATAGCTTTCACCGGCGGAATGGCGGCCACAACCGAGCCATCGTTAAAATAGGCTTTGGCCACCCGCTGTTGTGCTTCAGTGATATTCTCAATGCCATCAGCAAATACAGCCATATCCTGAAGCTCTGGTTTCAGCATATCGTCGCTGAAAACAGAGCGGGGATTCTCAAAAATACGGCCAAAAAAGGCATGCATAAATTTGGAGGTGATACGATAACCGAGCCGGCTGGCCAATATCATTCTGCCTTCATATTCAAAATCATCAAGTTTTTCTAAATAGCCCTTTTCAATGAGAAAACGGGGGTTTCGCTCATTTTCAGAGAGGCGTGACCAGATTTCAGGAATAAGCAGAGAGATATCGTGATCGACACGATAATCTGGGCCAATATAGCCGGCAGCAGTGGAATAACCATGATACCCCGTTAAAATATAAGATAATAGCGCGGCATTCATATCGTGAACTGGCAGCAGCGCATTGAAGGGGCCCTTAGTCATAGCGCCTTCAGAGCCGGCTCCAGTGGTGCTGGGCGATTTACCGGTGAGGCTGCAGATAAAATCCATAAAAAGTTCTGGAAGCTCTTGATAATGAATGGGGTTATAGACTGCCAAGGCTCTGATGCCCGGTTCTGGCGGATTATTTCTGCGCCCCGGTAACACGGAATGAACCGGAAAGGGGAGCGGCTGACTTTTGGGAATGCGGCGATAAAGTCGAATGCCCATTTCAGCGATATATTTTTGTTGGGGATTATGCATATCCTGGCGGTCCTGCAGGTAGCGAACGTTTTTAGAAGGCTTACCGTCAACAATGCGGGGATTATTGCT
>DSDE01000179.1 GCA_011049095.1 Fidelibacterota bacterium | reverse complement strand
GCTTTTAGGCAGATTATCAGAATAAGTGATGCGCTGCTCAATATCTTTTTGCAGCTTCTCAATGGCCTCTTTTCGGGAGCTGTAGAGGGTGAAAAGCAAGTCGCCACGGCTCACTTTCTGTGCATATTCAATATGGATTCTAAAACCGGCTTCTGGCTCGATGCTATCGCTTGATTTTTGCCTGCCCGCGCCCAGACTAATGGCGTCGATTCCCAGCATATAGGTGTCGATATCAGAAATAAATCCGCTTTCAGTAGCTCTAACATCAAGAATATACTTGGCTTTATGAGGGTAGCTTGCGGGATTTTCCAGCACTTTGACGTTACCGCCCTGGGTATGGACTATTTCCAAAAATTTCTCCATTGCTTTTCCCTTGGCAAGATTATTTTCTAAAAGCTGGCGATGCTCCGTGATGCTTACATCGGGTTCTGCAAGTTGCAGCATCTCAGCAGACAGCTCTATCGTCAGTTCCCGCAAATCAGCAGGTCCCCTGTTCTGGAGAAGGTCCAGACTTTCTAAAACTTCTAACCAGTTGCCTACCATATACCCCAGCGGCTGATGCATATTGGTGATAAGGGCTTTCACTTGCAGACCAAATGCTTCTCCGTGTCGTTTCAGCGCTTTCCCCAGCTTCAGGGAATCTTCATAGCGCTGCATGAAGGCGCCATTTCCTGTTTTTACATCAAGGACAAGCCCATTGATGCCTTCTGCAATCTTTTTGCTGAGAATCGAGCCGCAGATGATGGGAATAGAGCGGACAGTGGCTGTGACATCCCGCAGGGCATAAAGCTTTTTATCGGCAGGACATATTTCTCCTGTCTGACCGATGAGGGCACAGCCGATTTTATCGGTCTGAGCCATAAACTGATCAAAGTTGAGATAACTGTTAAAACCGGGAATGGAGTCCAGCTTATCTAATGTGCCGCCGCTGTGACCCAGACCGCGCCCGGAAATCATAGGAATCTTTAAAAGCCCGGTGGAAGCAACAAGGGGAGCCAGTATGAGTGATACTTTATCGCCTACGCCGCCTGTGCTGTGTTTGTCGGCATAATAGACACCGGTATCGGGAAAGTGCACCCGTTTACCGCTGTCAATGATAATCTGAATCAGTGCGCTGACTTCTGACTCTGTCATATCTCTGAAAAAGATGGCCATAAGCAGTGCGGACATCTGGTAATCAGGAATATTGCCCTTCACAAAACCATTTATCATAAAGGCCAGTTCGTCGGCACTGAGACTTTTTCCCTGCTGTTTTTTTTCGATGATGGTGTAGGGGTTCATTTTTCTTCTCTTACATAGTTGTTCTGGTACTGCATTGCTGTTTCATAATAGTGTTTGGCTGATTTGAGTATGGCCTGATATTCTATATCAGAAACAGGCCGAATGATTTTTGCCGGAACACCGGCAGCCAAAGTGCGTGCTGGCACGGTAAATTTTTCTTTAACGAGTGCTCCAGCCGCCACAATAGCGCCCTCTTCTACTACAGCGCCATTCAAAATGGTGGCTCCCATACCTATGAGTGAGTTTGATTTGATCTCGCATCCGTGTATAATGGCACCATGCCCGACTGTCACGCCACTTCCAACAATTGTGGGGAAATCGTGATCTACATGGATGATAGATCCATCCTGAATATTGCAGAATTCTCCGATGCTGATGGAATTAATATCCCCTCTGATGACACAATTAAACCAGATATTTGCTTTTGCTGCAATCTGCACCCTTCCGATTATGGTCACATTATCCAGCAAAATGGCAGCTTTATCAATTTGTGGTATAAAATCCAAAAACCTATAAACCATTTATGACTCCTTTCTTGTTTTTTTCCTTTTTAGAAAAGCGGGTAGCTGCAGGCTGATCCGCTCGTGTATTGCATACCAGATTAAGAAAATTCCCACTATACCAAAGATGATATTTGGCGTCCACATACTTACCCAGGGAATCATAAGATTTCGGTCTGAAAGTCGCTCCCCGGCCATCATAAATGCCCAATAGATAATGAAAAAAAAGAGACTGATTGAGCTGGCCATTGTCATTCCCCCTTTTCTCGCCAGCATACCAAGGGGCGCGCCAACCATAACAAAAATAATGCAGGCAGCCGGCATTGCTACTTTTTTATGGACTTCCACGAGGTAGCGGTTGATTTGTTTTTGATAGCTGCCGTATATGCGAAGGTTTGATTCGATTCGGTTGCGGCTTGTTTTAAGCTGTGTGATTTGCCGCTGTAGTGCTCCGCGTTCCTGACGGGTCAGATTATCATTTTTCAGAGAATCATTTTCCAGGCTTGCGATTGCGCTGTTTAATTCAGATATAAAATTCACGTAGGAAAAATTAAGTGAATCAGCAGGCTCCATTCGCAGGATGGTTAGGGATTGCAGCATCAATCCTCGCTGTCGGGTTTTGTAGTGGCTAACTTCTGATAGCATGGTGGGAATGTCCATTTCACGATCGCCTCTCCGTGCAGTGTCCCGCCTTTCTAAAACCATATTTTCCACAGGGATGACAATCTGATGTCTGGCAAAGTCGAGGATGCGATAATCCTCATCTGATTTTGCCGGATATTCGTGAATCTGACCTGATCTGAGATTTAGCAGGACTTTATTACCCACAACCTTTAGCTCACCCTCTTTAGCCCAAATAGAGATTCTGCGGCCGTTATCGCGGGTGTGGAAAATCAGCAAATCCAGCAGGAGAGAGCCTTCTTTATCGGTGATAAAGAGAGTGTAGCCGGGAATATCGTTGATAAAGTAGCCGGCATCCAAATTGAGGTCAGGATTTTTTCGGTAGATATCCCCACGAAGAAGGCGCGCATTGTGATTGGCATCTGGCAGAATAAAGTTATTGAAATAGACAGTGCCGGCTCCCACTAAAAAGGCAAAAAGGAGGGAGGGCCTGATAATTGAAGAAAAGCTGATGCCGCCGGCTCGCAGCGCTGTGATTTCATTGTCTTCACTCAACCGGCCATAGACCATCAGCACAGATATCAGAACACCCATTGGTATTGCCATAGCCAGAATCCAGGCCATATTAAGGGCTACAAATTCAAATAAGACTTTTGCCCCCAGGTTTTTTCCCAAGAGTCTGTCCATACTGCGTAAGAGGAAATTGATTAGAAAAATGAGGCTTATGACCATGACTGCGCCGGTAAACGGGAGCAGATGCTCTCTAAAAATATAGCGATTAAGCTTTTTTAAGGGTGAAGAAAAATGTATTCGATAAAGAGTCAGTGCCATATAATATTAGATCAAAGGTCTCCGCCAATGGAGAAAAGGTAGCGGGGCTTGGAAAAGCCACTGCCGTCATATTCCCAGGCAAGGTCTGTCCGCAGAAGAAAATAGCCAAGAAAGATTCGCAGGCCAAAGCCAGTCGAGCTGACCATATCTTCGTAGTGGTTTCCAAAGGGGAGAATGCCCTGCTCCCGATAAGGCTGCAGCTTGCCGCTCCAGGCAGCGCCAATGTCAGTAAACCAGACGCCTCGAACTTGGTAGAGATTTATGGGCAATGGAAAGCGTAGTCTTGCATATTCAATAAATGGATAGCGCAGCTCAAAATTCAGGAGGAAATAATTGCCGCCGGATTTTTCAAAATATCGTACACCCCGAACAGGTGTGATGAAGCGGCTGAAATAGTAAATATCCATCTGGTCGGTAAAGTTTCCGCTGCTGTTGCCAAAAATCGGCGCGTCTGGATTGTAGCGATAGTTTAGCCAGTTGTCTATTCCGCCTATCATAAAATTTTGCGGATTTTTGCCCCAGCTTGTGCCAGTGCTGAGTCTGGCAAGAAAATGGTAGTCAAAATCAACCTTCCAATATTTTCTAAAATCAAAGCTGAGTGTATTGAAAGTGGGGCTGATGGTATTGAGTTTCGGCACATAATCATATTGCAGCCTATAGCGCATTCCGTCCATCGGCGCAGTATAGCTCCAGAGGACATTGTCAAAAACATAGCTTAAGCTGCTGATGGTGGTATTGATGCTGTAATTAAAAGCGCCAGGATTATCAAAATCAGCGGCATTGAGAAGCTCCCGGCTTGCGACAAAATAGCTTTGGTTATAGTCTAATCTTTGATAGCGATTAAGGGGATAGCTGGCCACAAAATCTAAGCCATAATTGCGGTAGTGGGTCATGGCGATGCCACCCATATAATAGG
>DSDE01000268.1 GCA_011049095.1 Fidelibacterota bacterium | reverse complement strand
GAATAAAATATTCCCGCTGTCCGCTCTGTCCATCGTGCCTATCAGATGGAGGAGCGTCGATTTTCCGCTGCCGCTTGGCCCCAGCAAAGCCGTAAAGCTGCCGTGATTAACAGTCAGGCTGATATTGTCCAGCACGAGCAGTTCCTCAGCTCCGGAGCGGTAGCTTTTGGAAAGATTTTCAATTTGGAGTAAGGGCATCATTTTCTCCATAGCTAAAATTTAACACGAATTGCTGAAAGGGGATTGAGCTCGGCTGATCTTTTTGCAGGATACCAACTTGCGGCAATGATTAGGAGCATTAACGCAAGGATTGTGACAATAAGATCAAAAAACTGAACATTCACAGGCAAATATTTAATAAAATAGACATCTTGCGGCAGGATGATAAATGGATAGAATTGTTGCCACAAAAGCAGGGTAAGGCTAATCACCAGACCGCCTATCAAGCCAAGAAAGCCATTGATGAATCCAAGCCAGAGATATATATAAAAAACGAGCTGATTATCCATACCACAACTTTTGAGTATCCCGATTTCCCAGCGTTTTTCAAGTAAAAGCATTACCAGGGATGCAAGCAGATTAAATCCGGCAAGGACGATAATCAGATTTAGGACGATGAAGGTGCCGATTTTCTCCAGACGCATCGCTGCAAATAGTTCCTGGTGGGTTTCCTGCCAGCTTGTGATTTCTGCGCCATCAGGCATAAGCCTTTTTAAGTCATTTATCGCCCGCTCACTTTTTATGCCATTTAAAAAAGTAATCTCAAGAAAATGATAAGAGGGATTATCCAAGAGATACATCATATCTTCCAAATGAATGAACGCCAGTGTCTTGTCATAATCAAATATATCAATCTGGAAGATATCGCTGACAATGCATTTCAGGGCGGGAGTTTCCCAATCTTCTATATCAAGGGGGCTGATTAGGGAAAGGGTGTCGCCAGTATGCAGGCCGAGATAGTTGGCGATGCCTATTCCGATGACAATTTCCGGCAACACATTGGGATCAATGGTATCACTTAGAAATGTATTATGAAAGAGGTAGGGGGTCAAGCAGGTTGTAGAGAGATAGGAAGAAGGAGAGACGCCCTTTACAAAAACTACTTGCTGCTCCCGAGATGAGGCGATAATTAGTTTTCGTTCCTGGATTGTTTGAATCGTGCTGATGGTGGGCAGTTTCTCAAGTTCCTGCAAAAGAGAATCCTGTTTGTGTGGCGATAAATGGCGAATATCTACACGTGCATGGGGTTCTAAATCCAGGGTGCGATTAATAACAATCTCTTGAAAACCATTTAAAACTGATAGTGAGGCGATGATGGCAAAACTACCAATGAGCACGCCAATTAGGGTAATGATTGATGTCGCACTAATCATACCAGCCTTTTTGCGGGTACGGAAATAGCGCCAGGCAAAAAAAAGAGCGATTTGGTATCGGGCAAGTTTTTCACTCATAGCGCAAAAGCTCCACAGGACGTATTTTTGATGCTTTTCGGGCTGGATACCATGCGGCAAGCCCTGAAAGCAGCAGGCCAGAAAGGCTTATAATCAATATGACAATGGGAGAAATGAGAATAGGTACATTATCTATAAAATAGACATCAGCGGATATATGGATGAGTCCAAAGTGCATCTGTATCCACTGTAAAAGTAAAGCAACAGATAGACCAATTATGATTCCAATGGTTCCTAAAAGCAGTCCATCCGTAAGAAAAAGGATTTGGATTCGGCGAGAGCTCATTCCAATGGCCTGCAAAATGGCAATCTCATGTTCTTTTGCCAGAATAATCATCACTAAAGTAGAAAGCAGATTCACAAAAGCTACCAGAGCAATTAGTCCAAAAACAATAAGTATAGGCAATTTTTGAGTTTCCAACCAGCGGAAAAGCGTTTGGTGCTGCTCACGCCAGGTGATATGAAAGTATGGATACCCTAAGATGTCTTGAATTTTTGCGGCAATTTTATCGGTCTGTTCCGGGCGTTCCAAAATCAGTTGAAAACCGCTGATTTGATCATCCATTTGGAAAACTTTTTGCGCCAATGACAGGTGACAATAGACAAGATTGGCATCATATTCCATCATGCCTGTTGTAAAAATTCCGCTTACCCTTACTGGATAACGCTGCAGCGGATTAAAGATGGAGGGGGTTCCTTTCATGATGATGAGTTGTACGGTATCGCCGACTTCAGCCCGAATGCTTTTTGCCACACCTTTTCCCAAATAGATTTCATCTATATTTTGAAATGGCCGGCCAGTCAAAGTTGTTTTAGAGGGCGCCTGGATTACTGCAAAATCTTCCGGCAGCATACCTTCCAAAAGGATGCCTTCTGTTTCAAATTGTGATTTCAGCATGGCTTCTTGGCTTGCATAGGGCGCGATTGATTGAATTTCAGATACGGTTTCCAGCTTTTCACGTATCTTTTCAGGTGTTTTAAGGCGATAATGATTCAGGCTGGTGCTGCGTATGTGTGCATCAAATCCTGTGATTTTCTCGATAAGATTTTTTTCAAAACCATTGAGAATGCCTGCAGTCAGGGAGAGAGCGATGGTGCCAATGCTTAAGCCGGTAATGGCCAATAAGCGAATAAAGCCGACAAAGCGGCCTGATTGCCTGCGAAAAAGAGAGCGCCTGGCAAGAAATAGTTCAAATTGCATGAATTATTGCTGCTCTGGGTTATGAGCAGATTCTGGGCGCATAGCTGGGAAGAGGAGGACATCTTTGATGGAGGCTTGTCCTGTGAAAAGCATAACTAGCCGGTCGATGCCGACACCGACACCACCCGTAGGCGGCATACCTATTTCGACGGCCTGGAGAAAATCTTCATCAAGGACCTGAGCCTCTTCATCGCCAAGGTCTCTCAGTTTTGCCTGGGCTTCCAATCTTTCTCGCTGGTCCACGGGATCATTAAGTTCACTGAAAGCATTGGCAAATTCGCTTCCGCCGATGAAGAGCTCAAAACGCTCCACAATTTGGGGATTGCCGCTGCGATGTGTTTTGGCTAAAGGTGAAATAGCCTTGGGATAGTCAGTTACAAATGTGGGCTGAATGAGCTTTGGCTCTATAAATTCTCCAAAAAGTTCATCCAATATCTGTCCGTAGTTGGCTTTGGCGCCTATCTCCAGCCCTTTTTCTTTTGCTAATAGACGGAGCTTGTCGATATCATAGTCGGAAATATTTTCCCCAAGATATTCTTCAAAAAGGGTGAACATTGGTTTTCTGGCGAAGGGTTCCATTAATTTTATGGTGTGACCGGAAAATTCTGCCGTTTCCACTTCTAAAGCTTGCGCCACACTCTGAAATAGTTTTTCCACCAGGTCCATCATATAGTTGTAATCAACATAGGCTTGATAAAATTCGATAGCGGTAAATTCAGGATTATGGTTGCGATCCATTCCTTCATTGCGAAAGTTTTTGGCGATTTCATAAACTTTATCGAAGCCGCCAATTATAAGCCGCTTTAGATAAAGTTCATCGGCAATCCGCAGATAGAGGGTTCTATCCAGGGTATTGTGATAGGTCGTAAAGGGCCGAGCATTGGCGCCGCCATAAAGAGGCTGCAGAACGGGTGTTTCCACCTCGAGAAAGTCACGCATATCAAAAAAGCGGCGAATGGCTTGGAGAATTTTGGAGCGGTTGATAAAAACATCCCGTACCTGTGGATTAACAATCAGATCGAGATATCGTTTACGATAGCGCTGTTCTTTATCGGTGAAGGCATCGTGAGCCACGCCATCTTTTTCTTTTACAATGGGGAGCGGCCGGATGTTTTTGCTAAGCAATGTGAGAGATTCAGCCTGTATTGTTATTTCTCCAGTGCGGGTCTTGATGACTTTGCCGCTGATCCCAATAAAATCCCCGATATCAAGCAATCTAAAAAGCTCGTAATTCTTTTCCCCGATGGCTGTTTTATTGAGATATATCTGTATTTTTCCCTGGCTGTCCAGAATATTGGCAAAGGCAGCTTTTCCCATCAATCGGATAGCCATAAGGCGGCCAGCTATCTGCACGGTCTCATTTTCCAAAGAATCAAACTGTTGGATAATTGATTTTGAATAATGGCTAATATTATAGGCATAGGGATAGGGATTTATACCAAGCTGGCGAATATTTTCAATCTTTTCTTTTCGCTGGGAAATGATATCGTCCAGGGTGCTGTGTTTTTGATCGTCCATTTTCTCTCCTATGGGT
>DSDE01000033.1 GCA_011049095.1 Fidelibacterota bacterium | reverse complement strand
TTCCTATTCGTTATATATGGATATTGGGGGACGTATTCCCGGTTTTGTGGTGGAATTTGTCAATGCAGAAGGAATCACCGGCCTGATTCGGGACCTGCTGAATGAGGCTGATGAACGTAAACAAAAAAAGGAGGAATAAAATGAGTTTGGGAATAGCATTTTTATGGGGCGGCGCAGCAATTTGGGCTTTTGTCACCCTGATTTGGATACTTAGTCTCATCGTAAAAAACAGCGCTATTATGGATATCTTTTGGGGAATGGGCTTGTTGATGAGTGTGCTGGTTTACGGGTTTTTGCTGGGCGAAAATCAATTCAGCGCCTCGCTGCTGCAAGTTTTAGTGGCGATTTGGGCGCTGCGCCTCTCGGTTTATATCTTTTTTCGCAATCTGGGTAAGCCCGAGGATCTCCGCTATGCCAACTGGCGACGGGAAAATGGCAGTCGCTGGTGGTGGTATAGTTTTCTAAAAGTCTTTTTGCTGCAGGGTGTCATTATGTGGATTGTTTCCGTGGCGCTTCTCACCGGTCAGGGTGGCAATTCCGTTAACGAACTCACCTGGCTAAGCTATGGTGGAATCGCATTATTCATCATTGGTTTTATCTTTGAGGCTGGTGGCGACTGGCAGCTTTCTCGCTTCAAAAAAAATCCCGCTAATAAGGGGAAGGTGATGGATTCAGGACTCTGGGCATATACCCGGCATCCCAATTATTTTGGCGAATCGGTAATATGGTGGGGATTTTTTCTCATTGCTATGGAAAGCGGCTGCTGGCTGGCGCTGATTTCCCCAATTTTGATGACCTTTCTTCTGACGAAAGTCAGTGGCGTAGCTATGCTGGATAAAGTTATGTCTGAAGCCAAACCCCAGTATCGCGACTACATCGCCTCTACTAGCGCCTTTTTCCCTATGCCCAAACGCCGGAGCGCAAAATGAAAGGAATCAGAACAAAAAATTATGTTAACACCCGAATTTATTCGGTTGATAAAAGGGTTCTTGGGAAAAATATTCCCTTAACCACTATCTTATTATTGTTTCTCGCAATGCTCACATTCAGTGGCTGCCAAGAGGAGGATGCGCCGATGGAAACCGTGAAAAATCTTGATTTACAGCGATTTATGGGTGATTGGTATGTGATTGCCAATATCCCTACATTTGCCGAGAAAGGAACTTACAACAATATTGAGAGCTACAAATTGCGCTCCGACGGCAATGTGGATATCACCTTCAGCCTTTATACTGATGATGAAAAAAATAAGTATAAGGAATATCACCCCAAAGGCTTTGTCATTGATCCGGCAGACCCGGCGCGCTGGAAAGTGCAGTTCTTTTGGCCGGTGAAATTTCCTTTTTATGTCATTGAGTTGGCTGAGGATTACAGTTATACTGTCATCGGTCTGCCCAGCCGCAGCTACGTTTGGATTATGGCCCGGCATCACCAGATGGATGAATCCCTCTACCAGGATATTCTCCATAGGCTGGAGAATATCGGCTATAATCTTTCTGAGATAAAAAAAGTGCCGCAGCGTTGGTAATTCATAATACAATTCCTTAGATTTAGATAACAAATGAGGATTCACAATGAAATATATTGACGGACGACGATTCAGAATGGCGGTGATTGCCGCAGCTAACAAACTGGTATCCAACGAAGACTATCTCAATCGTATCAACGTTTTCCCCGTTCCCGATGGTGACACAGGAACCAATATGGCAGCCACGCTGCATGCCATTGTGGTGGCGCTGCAGGCCGAAGATGAGCTGGGCATTGACACTGTCAGCCAAAAGGTCAGCATCGAAGCGCTGGAAAATGCCCAGGGAAACAGCGGCGTGATTCTGGCGCAGTTTTTTTATGGGCTGGCGGAAGAGATGGGCAACAAAAAATCGGTAAGCACCCGTGAATTTGCCGCTGCGGTACAGTCCGCCCGCCGCTATGCCTACTCGGCTATGGCTGATCCCCGAGAAGGTACTATTCTCAGTGTCATCACTATGATGAGCAATACTTGGTCTGAAATGTCTGCGAGAGAAGATGATTTTGAGATAATTCTTCGTCAATGCATCAGTAATTGCCAAAACGAACTGGATGATAGTCCTAATAAGCTGGCAGTGTTAAAAGAGGCTGCCGTTGTCGATGCCGGCGCCCAAGGATTTGTTCATATGCTGGAAGGGGTGCTGGAGTTTATGGGAAAGGGACGACTTGATGATCTGATCGACAGTTTTCGGAAACTGGTGGATCATAGAGAAGCTAAAAGTGAAGTCATCACCTTCAATCCAGACCTAAAATACCGCTATTGTACCGAGTGTCTGGTAGATGGGAGCAATTTTGACCGCGAAAGCATTGGCAAGGAGCTGCACTCGCTGGGTGATAGCATCATCCTTGCCGGTACGCCGGATAAACTGAAACTGCATATTCACACAAATGAGCCGGAAGCTGTTTTTGAGATGATGAAGAAATATGGAAAAGTTCGTAAACAAAAGGCGGATGATATGAAAAAACAAAGTGAAAGCGCAGCACAGGAGAATAAAAAACGTGTTGCTGTCGTGGTGGACAGTATTGCTGACCTCAGCGAAGAATACCTTGGCAAATATGATATTCACGTGGTGCCCATTCGGGTGGCATTTGGCAATGATCAGTATATTGATAAAATCACGCTGGACACCCGCACATTTTATGAAAAGCTGCGCAGCTCGCCGGTTTTTCCCAAAACGAGTCAGCCTTCGCCTAAAGATTTCACCAATATGTATCGCCATCTTCTCTCTCATTATGGGGAAATTATCTCGGTGCACGTCAGCAAAAATCTTTCCGGCACCTATCAGGCTGCCCTCAATGCCGCCAGACAGGTGGAGCCGGACCGCATTCACGTGGTGGACAGCAAATCGGGTGGGCTGGCGCTGGGCATCATTGCTATCAGAGCAGTAGAAAAACTTAATGCCGGCGGCTCATTGACTGATGCGCTCAAAGAAATCTATGCCCTCAGTGAAAACCGCTCTATTTTTATCCTTTTTGAAACACTGGAATATATCGTAAAAGGTGGCAGGCTCAATGCCAAGGTGGGAAAAATCCTCACAAAATTCAAAATTATGCCTCTGATTACTTATGATGATGAGGGCAGGCTGGGGAAGGCCGGTATCGTGCGTCCCGGTGAAAAGGCCTGGCCGGTGGTGCTGAAAAAATGGCGAAAAAGCTTTGGCGAAAATTTTACGGATATCGGCATTATGCACGCCAATGATCCCCAGAAAGCCGCCCGACTGCAGCTCTACATAGAAAAAGAATTTCCCAATGCCCGCTATTTTATGTCAGAAATCGGTCCCGGCTTGGGCAGCTATGCCGGCCCCGGCACGCTGGCTGTCGTCGCTTTCTCCAAATAAGGCTGAGCTTAAGACCAAGCTTAAGGCTGAGGCTGAGGAATGGAGCCGCAAAATAAAAATATGGAATGTAGAATTTAGAATGCGCTGCACTGTGCGGAGTGGTATCCTGAGCCGCGTTAAAGGGTCGAAGTGTATAATGTAGAAGTCAGGAGCGCATATTCATCACTTTTTTCAACCTTATTATCCTGTCTATCCTGTTTCTTTGCTTAGCCCTTAACCCAAAAAAGGCGGTGGCTTTTGTATTTCTTGCCGGCAGGATTAATGGCGGTGAAGCTGATTCGGTGAATACCCCGACTCAACGACTTGGGCGGGGGCGCTTTCCATATATGATTCGTTGGCTCTTGCTTGATCCACGAGCAACCGGTTTCAGCTTCTTACATAATGACTTGAGCTGCCTGTGAATCGATGGCGAAGTAATTTTCCAAATCTTCCCCAGTTTTTTTGATAAAAGTCCAGTCTATTTGCCAGCCTGAGTGACCGTTGAAGCTATTGACAATCATTGTATTGGAAAGTCAATCGGCCGAAAAAAAACCTGCTGATACGAATTTTGTAATCGGCAGGATGTCCTGCGCCTACAAAATCCTGTGAATAGCTGCTGCCATTAAAATAAAAAAGATGCCAGCCATTGGGCACACCGTCCCGCTGGCTAGCCACGTGAATGTCAAATTTGCTTTTTGGTCCGCTCCACCAAGAGCCACTGACCGCCGCACTAATGATCTGATGCGGCGGCTTTTTCCCAGTTCAGTCCTTCTCTTCCCTGAAAAAATTATTGTAGTTGAAATGTGAAGAAAATATATCAGGTGGATAAAGCCTTTATTTCCATAAGTCTCCTGCATTGAAAAACACC
>DSDE01000124.1 GCA_011049095.1 Fidelibacterota bacterium | reverse complement strand
GGGGAATATTGATTTCATGATTAACTGTGACAATGATTTCACCAATTGCAGCCAGCCTTTCTTTCTCGATGACAACTTTTTGGGCTTCCCGCAGCTCGGCAAGGGCTTTACCCAGCATTTTGTTTTTCTTTTCAAGGGTTTGCCGTAATCTTATTTGCTCTAAAACCAGAGAAATTTGTGAAGCAATTTGAATAAACTTATTCTGGTCTGATTTTTTATAGGCCATCGGGATTTGATGTCCAAGATTGAGAACGCCAATGAGTTTTTCTCCAACTCGCAGAGGTAATGAGGCAAAGCTATGAAATCGCTGTTCTCTGCCAGCCCTTGTTTTCTCAAGTGATTCTAATATTATCGGTTTAGACTGCGAGGCCATCCATCCGCTCACGCCGCTGCCAAATCGTGTTGTAAACTCACTGCCCAACTCAACAGGCTCTTCACCCACCTGGTGCATAATTTTGAGCTGCTGTGTTTGTTCATCGTATAAAAAGAGGGTTGCTGAATGATAATCGACCACCCGCTCTAAGATATTCATCACCGATTGAAAGGTCTCAGTGGTATCAAGACCGCGCTGGAGCAGCATCACAATATCATCAAGCATATTCGGAACAACACTCATAAAAACTCCTATTGCTGGTGTAATAATTCAATCAAATTAAAAAGCTGCGCTCGCTCTTCCTGCTGTGCCACGGGGATTCTTAGGCTTAAGGTTGTGCCTGTGCCGTATTCTGAACTGATACTCACGTCTCCGCCCATCGAAGTAATGATATCTTTAACAATTGTCAGACCTATTCCGGTATGCTCACTGGTGGAACGTGTGGTAAAAAAAGGATCAAAAACGAAATCTAAATTATGAGCTTCAATCCCTCCGGCATTATCTGAGACCTCTATTTCTATCCATTTATTATTCTTGTTTTTAAGATTTATGGATATTTTTGCCGGCTCAGTAATTAATTCCTGGTTAATAAAGGCATCTTCTGCATTTTTCAGAATATTGATAAATACCTGCTGCAAGAGCAGGGTATTAATTCTGATTTTGGGCAAATTTTCCGAGTTATTCAGTTCGTATCGGATAATATGTTTTTGCATACTATAGTCTAGCATCTTAAGTGTAGTTTTGAGGAGCTCTGCCACATTTACCATAGCTGTTCGCTGGCCATTGGATAATTGTGTGATAGCCCGGGTGTTATCCATAACCTTTGCCATTCGTTCAGTGAGTTGATTCAGTTCCTTTAGATGTTTTTCAATTGCTGGATTGCTCAAGCCGCTTAATGATTTTTGGAGGAGTTCGAGCCTTAGCTGGAATGATAAGAGGGGCTGACTTATTTCGTGTACCAAACCTTCAAATAAGTCTCCGAGGCTTTGCAGTCTTTCTCTGCTAATGGAGAGCGCCTGCTGCTGTCGGATCTCTTTTTCCAGAAGCTTCCACTGTGTGATGTCTTTCAGCAGTACGATGATATAGGAAAGATTTTCCTCACGGTCATAGATAAAATTGGTTGTCAGCAAGGCGGGGATCTCATTGCGAGGCGCATTAATAATTGCCTCCATATCATCCCGGTGGTGGCTTTTTTCGATTAGAATCAGCAGTGGCTCAGATTCTAGATTATCTTTGCTCCAAATTAAATGCCTGCTGCGAATTTGATTAACCTGTTTGACGTAGGTCTGAAATTTTTCGCCGATAACGAGGTGAATCTCTTTCCCGATGAGGTAGAGGGCGGCCTTGTTGCCGTATTGGACCTTCCCATCGCTATTCAAAATAAATATGCCATCTGAAATGCTCTCCAGAATGGCAATTGTCGTTGAGTAATCCTGAACCATTTGGCTTTGATGTGATTGTGTCATTGGCTTCTCATTTAGTAAACAAGGAAATCCATTGCATTATCGCTGTTGTTTTTACGGCGGTAGGCAATATTGAGGGTTAGATGAGGTTCTACCTGCAGAACCGTGAGCGTCACTTCATCTTTGATATTAAAATTTGCTTCCGATTCGGTGAGGAGATTATAGCCCAAAATTCTTATGATATAGCGATTATTGCTGAGTTTATCTAAAATCCGGCCATTTACTTTCATCCCTTTTTTCAGGCGACGCAAAAGGTCTTGCAGGTCTTCTCTGACATAGTAAAAGTGCGCATTGGCCATATTTTGCTCATACTGAAACATTTAGTTTTCCTTTCGACAGGCTGACCAGTATGGTAGCTTCATCATAGCTAATCCCCTCTTTTTGCATCAATTCCCGTATCATATTTTCCTTATCGGCAGGCGTAAGCGGAATAAAAGGCTCTTCGGGTGTAGTTGTGACTTGCGCCACTGCCGCAGGTGCAGGAGAGACCGGCGTCACTTCTTTTTTTCTCTTTTTGCCTGGCTTTCGGGTTTCTGCAGCTCGCGGCAGTGCAATTTTCTTCTTTCTTGAAAACTGCCATATCATTCCAATTAGAGCTAATGTGGCAATGATTAATCCCGAATATAAAAGGGCGTCCATTATCCGGCCACTGCCATGTTTCAGTAAAAAATAGCGCACCCTGGATGTCCAGGAAAACTCCAGATCAGAAAGATTAGTTTTTTCACTATCTGGTCCTGAGCCAGGAAAAAGTGAAACACTTTTTTCCAGCATCAGTGTCTCTGATGGTCTAATTTTGTAGATATCAAAAATAAATTGTTCTGATCCAAATACATTGAAAGCCGTAAGCTGCTGAAAAGGAACTGTTTCTACGGCAATCTGCATTGTTTCCGGCTGTGGAAACTCTACTCGAATACGCACAGGATAAAGTCCTGTTTCTTTGATCACAGAGGGCCCGAGATAGCGATTTTCTGCCACATTATAAATAGTAATTTGTATTTTTCCCGCTGCCGGATTTTCTCTAAATGCAGGCAAGGTCAATATATTTGCATTGTTTTGGGGTATATGAACCATTATTCTGCGAAATTGATCAAATTCCGATGTGTGGAGAGCTACCAGATTTGATTGCGCTGCCAGAGAAAGCGTTCCAAACAAAATGAAAAAGATTGTGGCATATATCCTATTCAACGGTAATATCAATAATACCTCCCAAGCTGCTATCACCATCTTTTTTATGTTTTTGGGGGATAATTTTAGGTTCAGGATTATCATCTACCTGACTTTCAAAGCGGTCTGTATCACGTTTTTTATCCTCTTTTCCTTCCTTTTTTTTATCCTCTTTCTGCCCCTTTTCTTGCTCCTCTTTTTCATGAATAATGCGTTCTTTAGCAGCAGGGCTTACTGGGCGTATGTTTCCTAGAGGATTTATTTCACTTTTTAAATTAGTATCCATATTAATGCACCAATTTTGAGCGCACCTGCGCTAATGTTTGATTCAAGAGCTGAGAAACCCTGCTTTCTGAAAGGTCGAGGACAACGCCAATATCAGCCAATGTTAATTCCTCATAATAATAAAGCGCCAGAATAAGTCTCTGTCTTTCAGGCAGTTTTTGCAGTAGCCTTTTAATTTCATCTTGAAGTGATTCCAGCTCTAGCTGTTTATCCGGAGGCACCTGTTCCTCATCAGGCAAAACATCAATGCGGGTCAGGCGGTCTGTACCGTCTTCATACAGGGTGTCATCCAGTGAAAGGGTAAAATTTAGGTTACTGCTTTGAAGCGCTTTATAATAATCCTCTCGGCTAATCTCCATCTCTTCGCAGATTTCTCCGACTGTTGGCTCCCGATAGTAGCGGCTGCGCATTTTATCCATTGTGGCTATAATCTCGTTATAACGCTTTACCTGGTCCCGACTCAAACCGCCTTCTTTTCGAATGGCATCAATGATCTCGCCATGAATACGGCGATAGGCAAAAGTTTTGAAAGTAACACCATATTCAGGATCAAACCTTTCGAGCGCATCCAAAAGACCGATTATGCCAAACTGGTAGAGGTCTTCCCGACGTAAACTACCGCTGGCATCAATATTCAACCTGCCTACAATATGCTTCACCAGGGGCAAAAAAACCTGGATGGCTCTGTCTTTTGTCCTCTGTGAACGATTCTTGATATATTGGTGGACTAATTTTTCACCATTTTGTACTGGGTCTGTCATATGATTCTTGCTACTCTTTCTGCTTTGGCGATGCCTTTGGACTAATTTTTCACCATTTTGTACTGGGTCTGTCATAGGAACCTGCTAATTTTTACTTCTCGTTTTTAGTTTCTGTCAAAGCGGTCGATTTTTGAGGTTTTGTTTCCATTGCTTTCACCAAAACCTTCATTAGTTGTCC
>DSDE01000205.1 GCA_011049095.1 Fidelibacterota bacterium | reverse complement strand
CTCTGTTGCTGATAGAGGGTCAGCGGATGAGAAATCCCCGAATGGCGGATGGAATTGCGGAGGGCCTCACTGTCTTTCCAGGGGTCTTGCCAGGCGAGAGAAAGGTCTAAATCTGAGATCTTCTGCAAGTCACAGTCAAAAACCTGAGTTGATTGTTTCACAAATTTGATCCATTATCAGTAAGGCGCCGGCTATAATGCTGAATCAATTTTTCCCAATATTCCGCGTTTCCATGTCGTTTTTGAGCGCCATGCTGCAAAATTGTTGCCTTGGTGATGATTTCACGATAGGCAGCTTCTCTTTGCTCGCGTGTGAGGGATGCATGATTGACCAGCTTTTCCAAAGCCCTGATACGAAAGCGGTCCATTCCCCAGTATTGGCGGCTGAGCTGATCATCATGACCGCCATATTTGAGAATGCCTGGCTCTGGAATGAATCCGACCATTTCATTGGCGCTGATTCGCAGCCAGAGATCATAATCTTCACAAACCGGAAGGGATTCATCAAAGCCGCCATAGCGCTGGAAAAGCTTTTGGGTAAAAACCACGGCGCTGGGGCTGATAATACAAAGGGGCAAGCTTTGATAAAAAATATGCCCGCCAAATTTTTGATGTTTTTTCATAGGATTTACACGTTTTCCATGGCGAATCCAGATTTCTTCCGTTTGAAGAATTTGGAAGTCCCCATTTTCCAAAATGAAGTCCTGCTGTAGCTTTAATTTATGCGGCAACCACTCGTCGTCGCTGTCCAGTAATGCTATCCATTCTCCCCTTGCTGCCTTTATTCCTTTATTGCGGGCAGCAGAAACACCACGGTTTGCCTGATGAATTATGTTTATTTTATCTCCATATTTTTCTATAATTTGCGGCGTTTCGTCGGTAGAGCCGTCGTCAATGACGATTATTTCCAGGGGAGAATAATTTTGATTGAGAACTGAATCAATAGCCCTTTGAATTGTTTTAGCCCGATTATAGACGGGGATAATAACAGAAAATTTTATCTTTTCCAAATCTCGCCTGCTTTGCTGGCAATGGCTTCAGCAATCTGAGGAAGCCGTGATTTATAATCTGAAACTGTGTGGCACCCGGCATTATCTGAGATAGTCTTCCACACAATCCAGGGAATATGATAGGCCATAGCACAAAAGACCATTTGGGCAGCTTCCATATCTACAAATGATTCACCAAATTTTTGCTGCAAGCTTAAGCTCTCTGATTTAGTTGTTACCGGTTTATCTGTAGTCAAGAGGGAATAACGCGTTTCGACAGCCTCCTGATAAAATAGATAGCCGCTATTGACGTCAATTATTCGGTGGGGCTGAATCTGGGTGAGCGGCTTTATTGGCAGACCCAAATTGCCGGCGGCGCCTAAATTGATCAGGCGGTCAGGATGGTATTGTCTGAGGTATGCATTCAGGCTCTTTCGAGTATTTACAGGTCCGACGCCCGTAATGCAAATATGCCCTCTTTCAGTCTCCCAAAGACGTCCCATATTGCCGATACTGTCCTTGAAATGAGCATTCTCCGCTTTTAGCAAGAGCTGCGCTTCGGCTTTAAGTGCAATAACTACTGTATCCACAGGCAAATATTAGAGTGAAAAATGTAAATATTCAAGTGAAGAATTATTTCAGCAAGGTAATCCGCCTAGCAGATTTAGCCCTATCTTGCTGATAATGAATGAGATAAATGCCACTGCTGAGGTCTGGAAAATTGTATTGATTTTTTTGTTGAAATGTTGTGCCGGACCAAATTTTCTTTCCACTAAGATCATATAGAAAAATTTGTGCTTTTTCACCCGGCTGAAGATTTGTCTGAATCGTGATTGTATTGTTGAAAGGATTAGGATAGGCGCTGATAATCTGAAATTGCTCTGGGATCACTGCAGAAATCACTGATACAGGCTCGAAATAGAGCTCTATCCAGACTGGCAGATGATCAGAAAAATCGTGAAGCGCCTGAATCACGTTTGCCGGGGCAGAACTGTTTTCGCCATTCAGAATATTGGTGTTGAAGTGATTGCCGTCATTTCCCACAACGGTATATTCTAAAACACGGTCTGTGAGCGCTTCACTGACCAAAACAAAATCGAAACGATCATCAAGCCCACCGGTAGCGCCACCGCCAAATTGAGTGGTTCGCGGACTTTGTGTATGTAAATGGCGATGTGCATAATTATCGTGCCAGTTACCGGCTGCCGGATTGTTGATCCAAACACCATCAGGGTCCAGCGGGTCATACATTCGCCCATCATTGTCTTCTTCGTCTGCCACAGCTTTCTGATAGGCGGGCTCGGCTGCTTTGTAGAGATTCCAGTCGCCGACACACACAAATCTTGTTCCTGTTTTATGATTATTCAAATGTTCCCGCCAGATTGTCATCTCTGTCAGCCTTCTGGCTACATTGTCGCTGCCTGTGCTGGCCTTTAAGTGGGCAGAATAGAGAAAAACAGTATCGCCATAAGCCACAATCTTATATTCGGCAATGTTGCGCAGTAAACCATAGTCATCAAGGTAAAATGCCTGGAGAAACTGCACTTTTTCCTTGCGATAGAGCATTGCATTATCGGTATCGTAGCCATCGTGAAAAGGAACGGCAGCATAATCGCCGGCATTCAGGGCCTGCGTGAGAATATTATTGACGGCGGTGGCATCAACAATCTCCTGACAAAGAAGTATATCCGGCTGAATATGATCAAGAATAATTGCCAGTTCATCCAGCCTGTCGGTATCATCATCACTAAATTTAAGCATATTGTAGGAAACAATCTTTAAAGATTCGGCATTCAGCGAAAATCCTAAGATCAAAAATAAAAAGAGGTATCTCACTTTAATCATCTGGTCACTCTAATCATCTGGTAAATCAATATTAATATCATCAGCTAAGGTAAAGCGCAGGATTCGGTTGTTACCGGTATCGCCAATGTAGATAAGGTCTTTATGTGCACCCAGTACAGCAGCTGATTTCAGCAGGTCACGCTTTACATCAAGAATAAGCGTATCTTTCACAGTAAAGCTATTGCCGAACCAGGTGGTATCGGGAACTTTCAGCCAGGTTTCGTTGACACCTATCAAGCTAAGAAATTCACCGATAGGAGAAAACTTTTTGACGGCATTTAAGGCGCTGTCAAGCACATAGATATTGGCATCGGCATCAACGGCTATATCCATTGCAGCCTGAAACTGGTCCAGGTCCATAATCTCGTTTACACCAAGGGTAAAAGCGCTCTCCAGGCTGCCGGATTGAAGCTTGTGAAAACCAAAATAGTCACCAAGCTGAGTATAATAGAGGTTGCCGCTATAATCGCTGACCATTCCAGTTGGCTGGGAAACTGTACCGGCCCCAGTTCCGGGATTGGCAATAAAACCATTGTATATACCACGATAATGCCAAAGAGTCTGCCCGTTTTCCAGCTTTACTAAAACCGTAGGCAATAGAAAAACTCTAACGATGCGGTTATTTGCGGCATCGGCTACATATAGCGCCTGCTCGCGGGCTGTTCCTGCTGCTAAGGCCGTATAGCTCTTTTTTAATGCTGGGCTTGCATAGCCAGGATTCAGGACGCGATTATATTGATCAGCGGGGTCATAAAAACAGAATGGCGACTTCAAAGAGTCAATGAGAGCCGGATTATTGTCAATGAGATCAAATCCTGGGACAAGGGAAAAATCTGCATAATGGGGATTAGAGTATTTTTCCCAGGGAGAGATGTCCACTGTTTCACCATCTTTCTGATAGCGTCTGCTGGTGATAATACCCTGAACGTCAGCCATTGCCAGGAACTGATACCAGGCATAGACTTTATCATTGCCATCAGTAAAATAGACCAAATAGCGGCTGTCGCCAGTAACTGCAAGTGGCTTATAAGCTTTATTTTCAAAAGAGAGATTCTGCAGGGGTGCATAAGCCTCGTTTTCGGGCTGGCCAGAGAGACGAAAAACTGATATGGAAGCGGCAGCACTGTCTGCCATATAGATACGACCGTCATTGCTGAAATAAATATCCGTCAATGAGGCCAGGTTTAGCTCCGCCCAGGTCCAGCGCGGTGAAATCTCCACATATTTATCTTTGTCATTTTGTATGCCGGTGTATGTATCACCGCTTTGGGTGGGCAGGGGCATCGTATCAATACAGCCAACTGTAAAAAGAACTGTTATAAATAGGGGAATAAGTAATTTCATATCAAAACCCGATATTGATTTGTATTTGTTGAGTAGCATTCAAATAGGGATGGCTCCGCCATGCATAAT
>DSDE01000235.1 GCA_011049095.1 Fidelibacterota bacterium | reverse complement strand
GTATAGGGCGATTTTTCGTCAATTGCCGCCGCAATCACTTTAATAAAACTATCTAAAAGGGCTTCCAACTCAAAAAGGAGCCGGTTTTTGGTAATGGCAATTGCCGCCTGGGATGCCAGCGCTTCACTGATACGCTGGGCTTCTGTGTCAAAAGGTATTACCTGATTGCCTTTGTTTTTTTTCTGAGCATTGATGAGCTGCAAAACGCCGATTATCTCATCTTCATGATTTTTCATAGCAATGGTGAGCATTGACTTTGTGCGGTAATTATTTTTCTTATCAAAAGCTTTGGTACCCTGAAAATTAAAACCTTCCACCTCATAGACATCCGCAAAATTTTTGGTCTCACCTGTCAGAGCGACATAGGCTGAGACCATTTCGTAATAAGGCTCGTCATTTTCCAGATAGAGTTTCACCGGATACCAGTTGATGGGCACTCCCGAGGTGCCGCCGGCCCGAAAACCCATTGAATCGGTTTGCGCGATTTCAAAAATGAGCTTTTTTTTATCATCACTCATCAGATAAAGTGTCGCTGCATCAGCATTGGTCACCTGTTTGGCGTAGGTGACGATTTTTTCCAGCAGACTGTTCTGGTCTTTTTCTGCGCTGAGGCTTTCGCCGACATTAATCAGCACATTTACCAGGTTTTTGTATTTCTCGATATTCTTTGTCATTTTTTATTGCTACCTTTTTGCGTGAACATAGCCAATTTTAAATCAAAAAGATTGCAACTGAAAGAAATAACGCAATACTGCGCCAGGCCAAGACTTTTTTTAATCCCCATTTTGCTCCATAGCTCCTCATTATTTTCTATTTTTCTTGAGCAAATCAGAAGCAGCCTGTTTCAGCCTGTTCAGATTATATTTTTAGTGATAAGCCTTTTCCAAAGCTGTGATACAGCAGCAGCGCAACCGCTCTATTTTTCTGACTATCAGTCGCTTTTACGAAATGATTCCCTGATGATGGGAGAGCGCAAAAATCCCTTGCTAAAAGCTTGGTTTAATAAACAAATGCAGCTTGAGACCCTTGTTTATTTAGATGCAGATGCTCAGGAAATTCGCAGTGAGCGCTATCACTTTTCTGAATCTGGAATGCTTCAGGAAATCCTTGCTTATGATTCTCGACAGCGGCTCATTGAGAAAAAACGATTCAGTTTTACTGATGAAGAGGTCCAGTTTCTTCAATTTTTCTTTGGTGAAGATTTTTACACAGATGACCTGGCCAGCTTTGTCATCAGCCGCTATGACAGTGTAGGCAAACCATTTGAAAGGCAGTTGTGGCGAAATTCTTATCAACAACTGGGAATGATCCGCTATTTTAATGATGCCAATGAAACGGAGCCGGCAATTATCTGGTATGACAGCACAGGACAAGTGGTGAGAGAAGCTTTTCGCAAAGAAAAATCACTCCGCTGGCGCAAAGTTTGGGGCGCCGAAGTTTATATCCATGATTAAGAAGACGCCCAATTCCCAACTGAAAGCCAGCCGGCCTGGGATTCAGGACCTGACTTTAAAAAATCGTTTGCCAATCACGGTCATTGCTGACAATATTCGCTCTATCTACAATGTCGGCAGTATTTTCCGCAGCTCAGATGCTGCAGGAATAGAAAAATTGATACTTAGCGGCATCACTGCCACGCCGCCTCATCCTCAGCTTGCCAAAACCTCATTGGGCGCTGAGCTCAGCGTCTCCTGGGAATATCATCGGGATGCTCTGCCGCTTTTAGAAAGCCTAAAAGAGCAAAAGATTCCCCTAATCGCCCTTGAACACACCAATGAATCTGTTGATTTTCAAAACTTTAGTTATCCTTTCCCCCTGGCGGTTCTCATTGGCAATGAAGTGGAAGGTGTATCAGATTCATATTTAGGATATTGCCAAGAGGCTGTGGAAATCCCCATGGCTGGCCTGAAGCAGAGCCTCAATGTAGCCGTTGCCTATGGTATCTTTGTCTATGAGCTGCGAAGACAGTTTTTGCAGCGCTTTTGAAAATCTTTTCATTGGTTTTCCAAAAAGCCCTTTGTAAAATTGAGCCATGACAGAACTGCTTCTCACAATTTTTATTATGGGCTTTCTCTTTCTCATTATGACCGCAAATCGTTTTGTGCATCAAAAGGGAAGGCATGCAAAAATAGAACAAAAAGGCATAAGTTTTTTTAAACATAAACCCAAAAATAAATTGGGCAAAAAAAAATAGACTGAGCAAGCCAGCCGGCAGAAAACAGTTTTAAGGAACTGATACATTGTGACTTTCTCAAGTGATGTGACCAAGCAAAAAGCCTTGACTGCCGTTGGAATGAGCGGTGGCGTGGACAGCTCAGTAGCAGCTCTCCTGCTTCACCAGCAGGGCTACGAGCTTATGGGATTCACTCTGAAGCTGACCTGTGATATTTTCGTTGGCGGCAGCTATCTGGAGGAAAGCTCTTGCTGTACGGCCGATGATCTGATTGTGGCCCGGGGAAATTGCAGCTTATTGGGAATAGAGCACCGGGTGATAAATTTTTCTGCCCGATTTAAAAATGAGATTGTGGAGCCCTTTGCCGATGAATATTTAAAAGGCCGAACCCCAAACCCGTGCATTGAATGCAATCGCCGCATCAAATGGAGTGCATTGACCGATTATCTTGCTATTGAAGGCGTCAACGCCATTGCCACCGGTCACTATGCCAGGGTGAATTTTAACAAAATATCTGGCCGCTATGAACTTCTTCGGGGAAAGGACCGTAATAAGGACCAAAGTTATGTGCTGTGGGGACTTTCTCAGGAAAATCTCGCACACACACTCTTTCCACTGGGAGAGCTGACAAAAGCAGAAGTGAGAGAGCTGGCCGCATCACGGCAAATGAGGAATGCCCATCATCCTGAAAGCCAGGATATCTGTTTTGTGCCGGATAATAATTATCGCAATTTTTTGAGAGATTATCGGCGTGAAAAAATTGAAAGTATCGGTGAAGGCGTTTTCACGGACATCGACGGCCGCATCCTAGGAAGGCATTCCGGCTACTGGCAGTTTACAATTGGTCAGCGAAGGGGCTTGAGACTGGCTATGGGAAAACCCGTCTATGTAAAAAATATTATTCCAGAGGAAAATAAGGTCGTTGTGGCGGAAAAAGAGCAGCTTCACGAAGCTGCTTTTGTGGTGAGCGATACAAATTGGATATCTGTTGAGCCGCCGGAAAAAGCCTTTGACGCCGAAGTAAAAGTGCGTTATCGTCATAATGGGGTTGCTTGCCGTATAAATCCTTTACCGAATGGTAAACTAATTGTAAATTTCACCGATGCGCCGGACACGACCACACCGGGTCAGTCGGCGGTTTTTTATGACGGTGAAAAAGTACTTGGCGGAGGCATTATTGATAAAACAGTTTTTGAGAATAAGTGAGAAAATGCAATGAGTGATAAGGTGACGATTAATCAGATTCGCCGAATGAAGAAGGAGGGGAGGAAAATAGCTGCCCTCACGGCTTATGATCTGTTGTTTGGACTTTTTCTGGATGAAGCTGAAATTGATTTGGTCTTAGTAGGTGATAGTGTTGGTATGGTTTTTTCTGGCTATGAAAGCACAGTGCCGGTGACGCTGGATGAGATAATTTATCATAGCAAAGCCGTTCGACGGGCGGTGAAAAGAGCATTTTTGGTGGCCGACCTGCCATTTATGAGCTATCAGATTAGTCCGGAAGAGGCGCTTCGAAGCTCCGGCAGGCTGATGAAAGAATGTGGCGCAGAAGCAGTAAAGCTGGAAGGGGGCAGCGAATACGCCGAAACAGTGCGCCGTCTCGTTGCTGCCGGTATTCCGGTAATGGGGCATCTGGGAATGATGCCGCAATCGGTGAATCAGTTGGGAGGCTACAAAATACAAGGTAAAGATGCTGCCGCCGCAGAAAAAATAGTGGAAGACGCCAAATCGCTTGAGCAGGCAGGCGCTTTTGCCATTGTATTAGAAAAAATTCCTGCCGGTCTGGCTGGGCGAATCACTCGGACTTTGACGATTCCCACCATTGGTATTGGCGCTGGCGCTGAGACAGACGGACAGATTTTGGTGACCCATGATATGCTCGGCCTTTTCGAAAAATTTCAGCCAAAATTTGTACGCCGCTATGCCAATTTAGCCGATAGCATCAAATCTGCTGTGAAAAGCTATGTGGCAGATGTAAAGGCAGGGCAGTTTCCTTCTGAGGAGGAGAGCTTTTGACGACAATTATTAAAGATATACCAGGGATGTGGCGATATTCTGATAATGCCCGCCTGCAGGGAAAAAGCATTGCCTTTGTTCCCACTATGGGCTTTCTTCACGAAGGGCATCTT
>DSDE01000488.1 GCA_011049095.1 Fidelibacterota bacterium | reverse complement strand
GAATGGAGCAGTCAGGATTCATTAATCAGGTTGGCTATGATTTTTATCTTAAATTGCTTTCTGAAGAAATTGATATTATAAAGGAAAATAAGCCCATAGAACATTCTTCACCAGAAATTAATATCGGGCTCTATTCTTTTTTTCCTGATGAATATATTGTAAATGAAAATCTTAAGCTTCAGCTCTATCGTCACCTGTCTCAAATTCAAAACACACCCGACCTTGAGGCCTTTAAAAAACATGTAAGAAACCGCTTCGGTCCTTTCCCCGTGGAAGCAGATAATCTATTTACAGAAAAAGCCCTTTCACTTTGTGCAACTGCATTTAATATCAGTAAACTTGTTTATAAAAATGAGCGTGTTCAGATAATGTTTCATCCGCAATCTGATATTGATAATCTCCAAAATACGGTCTATCACTTTTCAGAATTTCTAAATACGCGACACATCAGGCCGCAGTTTTCTGGAAAGGGTGACCTTAGCCTCTCTTTTCGCTGTGGACCGATGCAATTATTAGCGCTGCTGTTTGATCTTTTCAAAAAACCTATTTCAGGAACAAAAACACCAAAGAACCTTACAAGCAAACAATGAAAAATAATTTGGGAAATATGTATGAAAATGGATAACTTGACGCAGGAGGAAATTTAATGAATCGAATTTGGACGATTTTATTAATGTTGATAATTATGGGCGGGTGCGAAAAGACACCACGAGATATCCTTTTTACTATTGATGGGAAAACATATGGCTTGGAGGCGCTTCACACCTTCTACAATCCCGAATATATTGCATCTATCAGTGAAGAAAATCAGGCTGAACGAATGAAAAACTTTTATTACACAATGCTAAGCAATAAAGTGATGGATGACAGCTCTTTATGGAACGACACTGAACTCCAGACCCGCCTTGATAAAGAATATCAACGCCACCTGCTGCGTGAGCTATATGATCGAAAAGTCACTGATTACGTCATTTCAGAAGACAGGCTAAAAACCCTTTATGAGAGGAATGCAAGGGAACTGCATCTTGCTCACATTCTTATCAGCCACGAAGATGCCGCCCGCAGCAGCAGCAAAAGGTTAAAAAAAGATGCGCTCACACTGATTCAGAAACTTGCTGTCACCACAAAACCAGATAATTTTTGGAATGTGGCCCGCACCTATACAGACGATGCCACCAGCAGAAATGAAGGCGGCGACCTGGATTGGGTGAAAGCCGGCGAAATGGTGCCAGAATTTGACGATATTGCATTTAGCCTGAATGTCGGTGAAATTAGTCAGCCCTTTCAAACGATGTATGGCTTTCATATCATCTACCTGAAAGAAGAAAGAGCTGTTCCTCAAAAACCATTCTCCGAGATACGCCCAGAATTAGAGAGCAAGGCCAGGCAAATGTATAGTCAGCAAGTAAAAGAGAGGGCCAGCAGCTTTCTGGACTCTGTAAAAAAAAGCTTGCCCCTGAATTTTAACGAGGCTGCTTTAAAGGAATTTTTTCGGCTATACTCCGACCAGCTTAATACACTAAGCGCACAAAATAAAAAAGCATCTGAATTAATCAGAAGTCTATCTTATGATGAAATTATTGCTCGCAATGAGAGCGATATGATTGATAAAGATTGGATCGCCAAGTATATAAGCTTCTATGAGCCTGATCCGCTTCAATTTCGTTCCCAGGATGAAATGAAAAATTTTATTTCAAGCAATTATGCCTATGCTCTTTTACAAAAACTTGCGGTCTCTGAAAAATTAGACCAGGATAGCCTCTTTGTCCTTGAAATGAAACGTCTTAGAACGAATGCCGGCCATCATCATTATGTGACAAAATATATTGTTGAGAAAATAAATCCTACAAAGGGCCAGCAAATTGCCTTTTACGAGAAAAATAAAGACCGTCTCTATAAAATCGATGAACAAGTTCAGCTTATTGAAATTCTCGTTTCTGATTCCCTTTTTGCCGAGAATCTGCTGGACTCTATTCGCCAAGGTTTAGATATGTCTTACCTGGCAACAAAATATACCGAGCGCAAATATGCTCAGTCCCGAAAAGGCATTCTACCCCATTTTAAAAAAGGGCGCTATGGAAAGATGGGTGAAGTTGCTTTTGAAATGAAAGAAGGTGAATTGCGTGGGCCGATAGCCATTTCCAATAAATATTCTATCATCAAAGTCATAGAGAGGAAACCCGTCTCTTATCGCCATTTTGATGAGGTGGAGGGAAAACTTCTTACGGACTATAAACGGCTGATGAAAAACGAGCTGGTAAATGAACACTTCAGCCAATTAGCAAAGCAATATAAAGCCGTTTACAATCCAAAATTTGCCGTCTGGTATCGTGAGTATGTCCAATAAATTTTTACTCTTTGTATTCATTTTTTCAGCATGTACTCCACAGCGTGAAACAGAGTCCTTTTTAGCCTCGGTAAATCATCATTTTCTTTATGAGGAAGATGTTTTAATGCTAAGGGGTATTCCATATTCTGAGATGAGCAGCGAAAGCCAGCAGCAGTTTATTTCTCAATGGATAGAAACACAGATTCTATCAGAGGCGGCTCGAAAGAAAGACTTTCATCGCGACCCTTATTTCCAAAAAGCTTTGAAACAGATTGAAAATGAACTCTTAGCTAAGAATTTTATTGAGCACTCCATCAGCAATCAGCTCATTGTCAGCGATGATGAAATTCTTTCATATTACAACCTAAATCGCCAAGATTTTCAGATTGAAAAAGAAGCGGCATCTATCATCCATTTCCTTTTCTCTACACAGGAGGAGGCTGCTGCAGTGAGGCGTACGCTGCTCTATGGCACCCCTCAGTCTGTTAATGAGCTTATGGAGCGATATTTCCCTGATGAAAAATATGTTCGCCGCGGAGAATTAATCACTCAGCTTGACAATGAGCTGTTCGCAGCTCAGAAAAGAAAAACCATTGGTCCTGTTCATTCAGAATTCGGCTATCACATTATTTCTGTCAAGGAATATTTTAAGGCCGGTGATTATCGTCCCGTTTCTGATGTCCGGGACGAGATTAGAAATCGTATCGGGCTAAAAAAGAAAATAGATGCCCGCAAAAAATTAATTGAAAACCTCAGGAAACAATATAATGTTCAAATATTTGAGCCATAATTTTAAATTTCTTTTTCTGATTCTATTTTTTAGTCAAATTCTTTTTCCTCAGCAACTTATCGATGGCATAGCCGCAGTTGTCGGTGAAGAGATCATTCTATACTCAGATGTTCAGCAGCTTGCTTTGGAAATTTCTCGCCAGGAACAAATAGACCTCCGCCATAATCAGGCAGCATTTATGCAGCTTCAGCAAAAAGCCTTACGAGAGCTTATTAATTCAAAGGTCTTGATTCTTCAGGCTGAAATAGATTCGGTAGAAGTCAGAGACCGTGATATAGAGCAGGCCTTAAATGAGCAAATTAAACAATATCTATCTTATTTTAACGGCTCAGAGAAGGAGCTTGAAGCTGCCATGGGGCTTCCAATGCGTGTCATCAAAGAAAAGCTCTATGAACGCATCAAAGCGATGTTGATTCAGCAGCAGATCCAGTCAGAAAAATTTCTTAAACTTAAAATTACTCGACCTGAGGTCATCGCCTTCTACAATGAAAAAAAGGACTCCATTCCACCACTTCCCGAAAAGGTGGATATCAGCCATATTTTGCTGCTACCAAAACCAAGCGATGCTAAAAGTGATTCTGTAAAAAACTTTCTAAAAAATCTGAAAGAAAATATTGTGTCCGGCAAAATTGATTTTGCTGATGCAGCGCGACAATTCAGCCAGGACCCTGGTTCTGCCAGCGCTGGCGGAGACCTAGGTTTTGTTTCTAAAGGAACTTTTGTTCGAGAATATGAACAGCAAGCCTTTCACTTGAATCCCGGGGAAATTTCTGAGCCGATACAAACTCAGTTTGGGCTGCATCTTATTCAACTCCTTGAGATTCGTGGTGAAAGCATTCATACTAGACATATTCTGATTCCTGTCGAAGCAGATGAAAATGACGAAAAAGTACTTGTTCACAAGTTATCCACATTAGCTAAATCCATAAAAACCAAAGATGAATTTGACAGTCTTGCCTATTTATACAGTGAAGACCCTGAAGCAAAAAACAACCGGGGAAATCTCGGTGAATTTGCTCTTGAAACCCTTCAAATTCCCGAGTTTCAACAAGTTATAAAACAACTAAATCCCGGGGAAATCTCTAAGCCTTTTCGCTCTGATTTTGGATTTCACATCATCCGTCTAAACAAGCGTATCTCAAGTGATATTATAAGTTTAGATAATAGTTATGCACTCTTGGAAACG
>DSDE01000394.1 GCA_011049095.1 Fidelibacterota bacterium | reverse complement strand
TGTCTTTCTCGTGCTGGCTATCAGGGGCTATTATGAATGGAAAAAACTGGAAGCGGAGAATTAACTTGAGCTTAAGCTTGAGCTTACCCCGCCTGCCCGTTCAATTTGTTCCTATTCATACGGAGTGAAATGGCTTCAGATAAGCATTTTATTGAGCAGGTTAAAAGAGAAAAAAGAGTAAATACGAGGAATGCCTATTTCACTGGGGCTTGAGTTTTAAGTATGGAGAAATAGAGCGCTAGCTGCAAATAAAAACAAAGGAAAAAAATGAGCGCTAAACAAACAAAAACCATCCGCTGGGGCATGATTGGCTGCGGCGCTGTTACCGAGATTAAGAGTGGCCCCGCCTTTCAATTAGCAGAAAACAGTGAACTTACCGCTGTTATGTGTCGCCGCCTTGATAAGGCCGGCGATTATGCCCAACGGCATCAAATCCCTTTTTATACCGATGACACAGAAAAATTACTGTCACGAGAAGATTTAGACGCCGTCTATATCGCCACACCTCCCGATTCTCACGCCTATTACACACAGCTTGCCGCCCAATATGGCAAAGCAATTTACGTCGAGAAGCCTATGGCTCGCACTTTTGCCGAATGCAAGGCCATGCTGGCCGTAACTGAAAAGGCCGGTCTTCCCCTCTACGTGGCCTATTATCGCCGGGCGCTTCCCCGCTTTCTCAAAATCAAAGAAATCCTTGACGCAGGGCGCATTGGCAGCCCCCGAATTGTCACCATACAGCTTTATCGTCCCCCTTTCCCCGCCGATCTGGAGGGTAAAGCCAATTGGCGCACCGACCCGAAAATTGCCGGTTGCGGCTACTTTTGTGATCTGGCGGTGCATACACTAGACATTCTCCAATGGCTGCTGGGAAAAATTCAGTCTGTTGAAAGCGCCATCGCCAATCAGCTTAAAATCTATACTGCAGAAGACACCGTCAGCGCCAGATTCACCTTTCCCAATGATGTACACGCCACCGGCATTTGGAATTTCACAGCTTACAGCGCTTTTGACCAGAATGAAATCATCGGCGACAAAGGGAAAATCTGCTTCAGCACCTTTGGTGATTCACCCATTGAGCTGCATGCAAGCGATAAAGTGGAAACATTCTCCATCGCCAATCCCCGCCATATTCAGCTTCCCTTTATTCAGAAAATGGTGAATGCCCTTTTGGAAAAAGAACCCTTTGCACCAAACGGAAAAAGCGCTGCCCACACCAATTGGCTGCTTGACCAAATCATCCATCCCCAAAAATAGTCTAAACTCAATAAAATTGCAGATAAAAGCAGGTTCCAAGGAAAAATTATATTGCCACTATCACCCAAACTGTCAGAAAAGCAGCAAGGTGGTATGGATTTCAAAGTAAAAGCTGAATATGATACCGTGAGCAATTGAGCTGCAGAATAGAAAAAATGTGATACACTGAGAATCAATAAAAATTAACTTCTTTTTTTTTCACTCAATTGCATACTTGACGACGCCGCTATAGCGATTATCACCCAGCCCGCTCTCGATGTAGATAGCCAGACTCTTTTTCCCTTTGATGAGGAGCGGATATTCCCAAAGCCCGTTTTGCACCGGAATATCGAGCCAGATTTTCTCGCTGTCATCAAAAAGGAGCATTATTTTCTTCACACCTGTATTTTGAAAGCGAAATGTCAATGTCTCGCTATGCTTAAGGGGCTGCCAGACCGGATGCAGCACTTCAAAACGCGCCGTATTATAGCCCTGATACATCTCCATTGGCTTCAGATGCGAGCTTGCTTTCACATCCACCTGAAATTCTGCAAAATTGTTATATTTACCATCAGCTCCCGCCTCCCTTGCAAAAAGAATCAGATTGGCAAAGCCTTTTTTAGGAAAGTGTATCGTAAGCGCCGTTTCATCGTTCATATTCTCAACCAATGCATGTCCACTAAGCTCCTCTCCCCTTTTATCCCGAATCACCGCGATAATTTCTGCCCCTTTTCGATTTCCAAAACGCATCTTCAAAACACCATTTTGCACATTTAAATGCTTGGCGTACTTTTCTATTGGATAAATCCCCGCCTGAAACATTTCTCCCCGATAATTAGGTAAATCACTGAATTCGTTAAAGCTTATAGGATTTGTCAGAATTTGGTCAACCGCTTTTTCCGGAAAGTGAGTGTGGATTAAGTATTGCGGCTCCAAAAATAGAAAAGCGGTAGAATATTCCTGGATATAACGATAATCAGGCGTGCTATAACCGCCATCCCAGGTGGCATCTATGAGATACCAGACACCCTCAAGCTGCACCGCATTCCAGGCATGATTGCTTTCAAAACGCTCTTTTTTGGAAATATCAAATCCAAAACCCCGGGCATGACCATTAATTTCCCGCACCGGAATCTGCGCCGCTTTACAGAGTTCGGTAAAAACGGCGGCAAATCCCCCACAAACCGCCTTGCCTGAACTCAGCACATTTTTCGTTGTCTGCGCCGGAATATTAGCTCTTTGCAAAGCCTTGATGTCATATTCCAGATTCAACGCCACCCAATCATGCAGCAGCTTCACCTGCTCATAAGGGTCGCGAATCCCATCCAGCAGAAAATCAGCCAGCGCCGGAAAAAATCGCTCCGGTGTCCGCTTCAATTGATTGATAGCAGCCGGCACCGTATAAACCTTGGGATGGGGCTCATTCGTCCGGTACCGAGAAAGATCAGTCTGAGCCGAGATGGCAGGGAGGGTTAGAAGAAACAGACAGGATAGAGTTTTGAGAATCCCCTTTTTCATTTCGTTAAATTCCTTTATTTGAAGTTTTTGGGAACATTAAATAATTCACTTCTCATCTCCCAAAAAGCGAAAAGTGCTGCCCATCAAGAAGTTAAACTGAAAGCTTTTCATTTGGTTTTTGTGTGGATAATACTCACCCTCGCGATGTGAAGGCAAAAATAAATGCTGATAGGCAATAATAAGCTCCAGAGTATTTTGATGCCAATATTTATTGGTCAGACCAAGTTCTAAATTGGGTCCATAGTAGTACAAATTCTTATCAAATGAAAAGGGACGTTGATGCATCGCTGCTCCCAGTCCAAGATAAAGAAATGACAATTTCGGCAAGCGTGGAGAATAGGCAAACCGAAAATCATTGAGCGCGAAATAATCCTCACTATCATACATCATCTTGAAGTTAAAGGACCAGGATTCACTTATCTGGCGAGAAAATGCAATGGGAAAATAAGTTCCTTTAGAAAAAAATATGCTAATAGGATTGCTCATTTAACTCATATCCCCCGCCTCAAGCGAAAAGCGCTTTTTGGACTTTACGGAATCATCCCATTTATCGAGATCATTAGAGTAAGACTCCCATTCAAGTCCGGGACGGCTCATATCTATCACTTTATCATAGCGATTGTAATTGATTCGCCTCGGATCGGGAAAGGCGTATTCCTCAAAAACAATAGTCCCCTCATCTGAATTTATCCTTGAAATATAATCTTTGTGAATACAGAATAAATCGTCCCCGGATTCCAGATAGAGAACCTGTTTCTTCATCGTGAGAATCTGACCGCTGATCTGCGTGCTGTCATTCAAAAGAACGGAGACAGAGTATAAGTCTTCGGCTGACATACTCTCCATTGCCAAAAACAGCAAAAGAATCACTGCGATACTGCGTTTTATCGTTTTCATCCTTATTCTTGCATTCTTCAGATTTATATCTCTTTGTAGAATAACTTTGTTCAAAAAAATTAAGGGAATCGCCAAAGTTTGTCCCTCAAATGCAAATGATTTAATTTCCTGAAACATTCTGCTTTATATACATCCTCTTCTGGATCTACCTGGAATCCCTTGCCTGGATGTTTTTGTGAGTCTCTTTCGTATTGCTCAGAAGCATTGCCTCCGCATTGACAACAACGGCGAGCCCTTCATCAATTTTGGCCTCATCACGGCCAGACATTGCCATTGCTCTCTCCTTCTTTTTACTTTGCTTATAATGCATTGTATTCACGATAGAATGAATGCGAATGGCGTATTGGAATCGTGTCGAAAGGGTTTTGATCAATGACAAGAGCATGTTTCCTGATGACATTTCCATTTTTCTCAATAACATAAGCATGTTTCCCGATGACAAATTCATTTTGCACAATGCTTTGGAGGGTACAGAAAACCCCGTAGGGGTGATATTATTGTAGTAGCCGTGTGTGGCAACACCCGTGAAAATATCCCATCCCCCAACCCCTTCCCTTTCCCAAAGGGAAGGGGAGCGAAACCCCGTAGGGGTGACATTTTTGCAGCCGAGCAGGGCTACAACAATACCACCCCTGCGGGGTTGAATTTCCTTGATGGTCATGCAC
>DSDE01000163.1 GCA_011049095.1 Fidelibacterota bacterium | reverse complement strand
CTCTTAAGATAATGTCGGTAAATTTTTAGAATAGCCAGAGAAGACTCATTTGATTGATTCTGAAGCCTTAAATATCTTGAATCACTGCTGTCTTAAATAATCTGGAAAGTAAATTCCAGTGTTTTGTTTACAACAGGTTAAAAGATTAGATTCGTGAATCCTCTTTTAATCCCCCAAATTTTCATTCACTGCATCATCATTTCCTTCTTAATTTGGCTTTGTCCGTTGGCTAACGGATCAGTTACTGCATTTCGTCCATCGGCTGACGGATCAGTGACCGGGGCATTCACACCCAGTGAAAGATTTTATCAATACTGAGGCAGAGCCAGGCTTGGCGCTTTTTTCAGAAATGATAAATTGACAACAAAATACTATGAAATGCTGGTCATTGCCGAAAAATATAAATTTTTATTACTCAAAGCATTGGATATTCTGCAGCGATAGAACTATATTCCAAATATGAGAATTAAGCAAAAAGGAATGATTATGAGAAAGCTTTTGTACGCTGTTTTACTGAGTTTTATGGCGACAGTGGCGCTAAATGCAGCCATCACCGACAGTATGCAGGTTGGCCCCGGCGTGATGTATTATTCTGAAACGCGCTCTGCCGGCCCCTGGGAAATGGATGTAGTGGTCATTGATTTAGAAAATCCCTGGCTGACCCTGAAAACAGTAAAATCAAACGACAGACTGGCAGGATTTGAGAAAACCAGCTCTATGGCTGCCCGGAACAATCGTCTCGGACATCGGGTCGTGGCGGCGATTAATGGTGATTTCTACGATGGCACCGGCCTCCCTATCGGCGCCCAAGTGAGCAATGGACAAGTAGTTAAAACCGATTTTGCTTGGAAGACCATCGGACTCAACGATGCAAAAGTTCCTTTCATTGCCGATATTGGCTATGGCGGTATGGTCTGGAGCGATTCTGCCAGCAATCTGCTGCATAATATCAATACGGTCCGCAATACGGATCAGCTTATCCTATTTAATCCATTTTTCGGCTATTCAACTGGTACAAATCCTTACGGGTCTGAAGCATTGATTCGGCCTATAGAAAGCTGGATCGTCAATGATACTATGCGCTGCGTCGTGGAAGATGTGCAATCCGATCAGGGGAATATGATAATTCCTGCTGGCAGAGCGGTTCTCAGCGGACACGGCGCTTCCGTGGCTTTTATTCATTCTCTGACAGCTGGTGATACCCTTTCCATCGTCTTCTCTATGCGACCTGCCCCCGACAGGCTGATGAATCTCATCGGCGGTAATACAATTTTGGTGCAAAATGGCCAGAATGTCGGTGCTTCAGGTGATCGTCATCCCCGAACTGCCGCCGGTTTTAATGCTGACTCTACAAAATTTTACTTTTTTACAGTGGATGGCCGGCAGCCCGGCTACAGCGTGGGTATGTCTTATTATGAATTGGCGGCTTATATGCTGGAATGGGGCGTCTATCAGGGCCTGAATCTGGACGGCGGCGGCTCTACAACTATGGTCGTGCGAGGAAAAATTAAAAACAGCCCTTCGGATCCTGGCGGTGAACGCTCTGTAGCCAACTCCCTCCTGCTCATCAGCACCGCGCCGGACAGCAATTTGGCTCACCTGCGGCTTTCTCCCAAAAAAGTCACCGTTATCGGCGGCTCCCAAGTGCAATTCAGCGTTCAGGGTCTGGATATCTTCTATAATCACGTATCATTAGATACCGTGCAGCTTCTTTGGGAATGTGACAGCGCACTGGGCAGCATCACGGAATCGGGACTCTTTACCGCATCAGAAGATACCCTTACCGGCTATATCTACGTCCGTGCCGGAGAAATTGCCGATTCTGCCCTGGTGCAGAAAAGTATTCTGAATGAAATTCTTCTCACGCCGGACCCGGTCATTCTCAAGGTGGGGGAAATTCAACAGATGAATGCCGATGCTTACGATAATTTTGGTAATCTTATCGCTTTTTCTCTGGATGATTATGAATGGAGCCTCACTGGTGATATGGGCGATATCAGCGGGAGCGGACTTTTCAGCGCCACGACTATTGGCGAAGGTGAAATTCACGCCCAATATGCCGGTGTCAGCGCTTCTGTTTCGGTGATGGTAGGCATCAGCTCATCTGCTGTCGTGGATAATTTCAGCACGGTGGCAAATTACTCCCTTTCCGGCGTAAATATCAATATGAGCGAATGCAGCCTGACAGCAGACACAAGCGTAGCGGTCTCGCAGCCTAAATCAGGCAGACTGGCTTACAGCCTCAGCACCGGCGGAACCAGCGCCCTCTATATGAATTGCACCATTCCAATTTCCGGCACGCCGGACATCATAGGCATTTGGGTTTATGGCGATGGCAAAGGACACTGGCTGCGAGGAGAATTTGAAGATAATGACGGCGAAAAATTCCTTTTCAACTTTACGGAAGCCAGCCCCGGAATTGATTGGCTCAATGAGTGGCGCTATCTGGAACTGCCTATGGAAAATGCCATCCCATCCTGGGCAAATCCCGCTGCTGTGCTTAATTATCCCATTACCTGGAAACGCTTTTACCTGGTAGAGACCAACGACAACAACAAAGACAGCGGTGTCATCTGGTTGGATGACTTCCAGGTAGATTTTATCACCAGCAATCTGCCAAATCAGCAAAGTCTCCCGCAAGATTTCTATCTGCAGCAAAATTACCCCAATCCATTCAATACCTCAACAAGCATACGATTCGCCATTCCTGAATCGCCAAACAAGAGTGATTTTTCAGTCCTGCTCAAAATTTATGACCTGCAGGGTCGCCTGATTGAGACCTTGATTGATGGAGAATTGCGTCCCGGTATTTATGAGGTCCCATTTGATGGCAGCGCCCTTTCCAGCGGCATCTATCTCTGCCGACTATCAGGGCAAAGTGACACATTCACCATAAAATTACTTCTGCTTAAATAAAGCTGCCACCTATCCGCTTTAATCTGAAATAATATATATCGTATCTTTTTCGATGGGTGATCCCATCTATCTAATATTTTATTTCTATTTGTGTTACTTGGTAATGAGAATAATCTATATAACAGAAACTAAAATTTGTGAGATATTTTTTTAAATATCAGTGTAGCTTATTGGGATATTCCGTAACTCATCCCGCAGATGAAAGAGATGATAGAGAAACAAAAATGTTGCGCTAATCGAGGTGGACATCTTGTGATATACACAAAACAGAAAGGAGAGAATGGAGTGAAAAATGAGTGAAACGCAGTCTCCTGGCAATGGCAATGATTATGATGATTGCGACAGTTGCCTTGGCTGCCAAACCAACTATTGAGAATGTCTATTTCCGCGGCGGACACGATGAGTTTCCCATTGTTTCAAAAAGAAAGTATCACACTCACCGATGGAAAAACTATCAAAGGTGAATTTCGCGAAGGTATGTCGATCAAAATGTTTAAATGGCAGTGGTATGACACCAAAGGCAAGCTGCACGAACTCAAAGAAGGCGATGTGCAGAAGGTGGTCTTTGAATGGGACTATGTTTATAAAAAAGAGCGCTGGGACCCGACATTGAGATTAACATTAATGTAGGAAATGTCGGCCCGAAGATCGAGCCTAAAAACCTGCCATACAACATCAAACAGCTCAAAGATTTTGATCAGGTAAAATACTATGAACCCATCATACTTGAAAGAATTCCCGGCCAGAAAAAGATGATGCTCCAGGTTAACAATGGCTTTGACAAAAAAGTCAAAGTTTTTGTACCAATTGGTGCAAAACAGACAGAATATGGCTACGGTCTTGGCGATGGCATCATGGAAATCATTATGACCCTCATCAAAGGCGGCGGCGATGCCGGTAAAAACTACAAAGTCGTTTGGGCAGTTAAAGGTGAAGATGTCTATAAAATCAAATCAACTTATGGCTTCTTTAACCGCCTCTTTGGCACTTTTCACAAAAAAGAATTTGTAAAGCTTTTTGGTGACAGCGAAGAAATGATGGAAATCTATCCTGCCAACTGGAACGGAAAAAATCGCAGAGCCAAATATTTTCCCGAATATGTCTGGGTTTACGATCAGAAATAGTACTTTTGGGTTTGTGACGAATTGATTTGCAAAGGACCGCTGGGGTCAATTAATAATGCCTGCAGCGGTCCTTTTCTTTTTGAACCTTAAACTTTGAACCTTGAACAAATTGGAGAATGAAAATTAATGAAAGCATTAAAACTCATTGTTTTAATAATGATTGCAGTGGTCGGGGTAGCTTGGAGACTTTTTTCCCTTTTAGAATTCCGCTTTTTCCCAAAGGCAAAGCACCAACACAGACAGCAGCAATAATCTTTTCCGACTGGTAAAAACGGCGAATCAT
>DSDE01000377.1 GCA_011049095.1 Fidelibacterota bacterium | reverse complement strand
CCATATACTCTTTGAGAATATCATTTTGAATCGTGCCGGAAAGGAGCGCCGGAGCCACCCCCTGCTCTTCTGCAGCCACGATATAAAAGGCCATCACCGGCAAGACTGCGCCATTCATTGTCATTGATACTGACATTTTATCCAAAGGAATCTGGTCGAAGAGAATCTTCATATCTTCCACAGAATCAATGGCCACGCCAGCTTTACCCACATCGCCGATGACGCGGGGATGATCGCTGTCGTAGCCCCGATGGGTTGCCAGATCGAAGGCTACGCTGAGACCCATTTGACCGGCAGCCAGATTGCGGCGGTAAAAAGCATTGCTCTCCTCGGCAGTGGAAAATCCTGCATATTGACGCACGGTCCAGGGACGTCCCACGTACATTGTGCTGTAAGGTCCCCGCAGAAAGGGTGGTATTCCCGCCACATAGTCAGTGTGTTTCAGTTTGGCTGTATCTTCAGAACTGTACAGACCTTTCACGGCGATTTTTTCCATGGTCTGCCAGACAAATTCTTCTGCTTTTTGTCCGGTTTCGGCTTCAATTTTTTCGCACCATTTAGAATAGCTCAGTTTTTCGCCGGATTTTTTCACATTGATATTTTGAAAATCAGCTTTTTTAATCGTCACAGCACCCCCTTTTCCCGAAAAATAGTCCGGTGAATGGCATAGGCATCGGCGCCAAGAAAAATAAAATTATTCAGACCTGCGGCTTCCAACCGCGCTTTATTCTCCGGCGGACGACCGGCAAGGATGAGATAGCAGTCAGGATATTTTTCTCGCAGTGTTTTAATCAGGGCTTCACCATTGGTAATATACTGCTCATCACTGCTGCAAATGACTAAAATATCACATTTTTCATCAAAGGCTGCCACTGCCTCGACAGTCTTATAAGCTTCAGAATATATTGCAGGATAGCCGCCAATTTCCATAAAGCCACGGCTAAATTCAGCCCTGCTTTTATACTCTTTCAAACTGCCAAAAGTGAGAAGCATCACCTTCAGCGGCTGCTTTTCCGCTGCGTGTTGCTCATAAATCTGTCTTAGACGCTCATAATTTTCAGCCAGGGTGAACTTCTCCAGATTAGGAAAAGTTTCACCCTTAGCTTCTCCTAAAAGCGACTTCTGCAATGTATAAATAGAACCGCCGCCTTTAAGAAATTGTATCGGATTCTCAAACAATTGAACTGAATTTTCGAGTATTACCACTTCATTTTTAAGCTTCGCAGCCACAGGAACTTTCGTTTTTAGGTCCACATAGGCATTGACGCCGACTATGTGTTGTTTTCTTTTATTGATCTGTTCCAGGCGTTTCTGGTGAATCTCCGCCGTCAATTTCTGCAGTTCACCCCCTTTAAACAGGTTCAAAAAGCCGCCTTGAGCGTGCCACTGTTGAAAAAGTTTCCACGCTGCATCAGCCAGCTCATCGGTGAGACTTTCCACAAAATAACTGCCGCCTGCCGGGTCGCTCACCTCGCCAAGGTGAGCCTCATCCCGCAAAATGAGCTGAATATTCCTGGCAATGCGGCGGCTGAATTCACTGCTTTCCTGAAATGCCGCATCGTGGGGATGAACCGTGATCCCGTCAACGCCCCCGGCGATAGCCGAAAAAGTCTGTGTTGCCGAGCGGAGAACATTGGTAAAAGCATCCACTTTCGTGGCAAAATAATGCGATGTCTCAGCTGTAATATGCGGGGGAATGCTCTTCACTTGCCAGGCATCCAGCAGTGTATCCCAGAGCAGCCGAAAAGCCCGAAACTTTGCCAGCTCCATGAAATAATGATTCCCAACGGCAAAATGAACTGAGAGCTTCTGGAGTATATGCTCTGCTTTAAGCTCTGTATCTTCTGTTTCATCAATATATTCGACAATCATCAGGAGAGCCAACGCCAATTCTTGTGTGGCTGAAGCGCCGGCATTGTGCCAGATTGCCGTATTGATTTCCAAGCCTTTTACCGATAGATTTTTTTTCAGGCTGCGTCTCAGGCTTTGAAATATGCTTTCAGCTTTTGCGCTGCTTTTGCTATACTCTGCCCAAAATGAAAAGGGATCAGCCAGGATGGATAGATGCCAGTCTTCAAGCTTTTCTCCTCTTAAATCGGCTAAGGCGGCAAAGCTTTCTTGCCAAGCTTCGGCGCTTTCCCCACTTCTCACCAGCAGTGGATATTTCGTTAAATCAATCCCTTCCAGGGCTTTTTGCAAATCTTCCAAATTATGGATATGCAGGGCAGTCTGAACAGGTGGAACTCCCTGACAAACCGGTAAAACAATGACATTCAATCCTTTTTCCAGCTCATTGCGGAGTGCAGCATTGAACTTGACAGGATCGCTTTCACGAATCTCCTGCTGCAATTGCCAAAGACCTGCCTGGGCTTTGTGAAAACGGCGCGGCAGTGAATCGGCATCCTGCGGTAGGTCTGATTTTGTGTATAGGGGCTGCAGCGTAATCCCCTCATCGGTATGGGTCAGAAGCTTTTTGTCAAAGTCTGCCCCTTTCAAGTCTTTAACAGCCTGAGCCTTCCAACTGTCATAGCTGACTGCAGGAAAGATATCTAAAAGCTCTTTTTCTTCAATCATATTTTTTGCCTCATTTTTGATTTCATCGCCATTGTAGAAGCAAATAGCGTGCAGGTTTTTTTCATAAGGCTATCACAAGTAATACCATATCCTTGCAGGCTTTTTAATGAATAATTTGCAGCCAATTCTATTATAAATGATAGAGCAGCTTTTATTTTAGATAGCTCTATTTAAGTTTTTCAAGCGCCGGTTTCAGGTCTTCTTCCGAATAATAAGCGCATTTGCCTTTCATTTTTGATGGCTCTATCTCAAGTTCCTTAACCTGTTTTTTAAGGTCATTGGCTTTAAGCTCCAGCTTCTCAGCCCATTTTCCCAAACTCAATAGTTCTTTTTCTGACATTTTTTTCTCCTTTATTTTTATTCAAATAAGCCAGCTTGCGATTCTCGATCTGGAAAGTCCGGTATTGCTCCAAAACTCTCTACTAGCTGCTTTTTTCCCATTTGCGGCCTGTTTTTGTCAAGTGTTTATACTTTTTTTATTAAGAAATTTTTCGGGAACAGCTAGAATATTAGGTATTAAATCATAGACTTTTCGTTGAGCTTGCGTATTTTTATACCTCATTTCCTTTCATATCAACGGAATGATACTCTTCCCGCGGGTCACGATTCATCAGGCGGTCCACTTCTTCCAGCGGGTCACAATCTTCAAACAGAATCCTGTAAACCGCGTTGGCGATGGGCATTTCAATACCGGTTTTCAGGCTGAGCTGATGGGCAGATTTGGCTGTGTGCACCCCTTCTGCCACCATTTTCATCCCTTCGAGAATCTCATTAAGCTTTCGTCCTTTACCAAGCTCCTCACCCACGTAGCGGTTGCGGCTGTGGCGGCTCATGGCAGTCACAATGAGATCCCCAATGCCGCTAAGACCGCTGAAAGTCTTTGCATCAGCGCCGAGGGCAATCCCAGCCCGCATAATTTCAAAAGAGCCCCGCACCACCAGAGCAGCTTTGGTATTATCACCAAAACCCACGCCGTCAATCATACCGGCAGCGATGGCCACAACGTTTTTTAGGCTGCCGCCCAGCTCTACGCCGATGCGGTCTGTGCTGGTGTAGATTCTGAGGCGCGGTGACATAAAAATTTCCTGCACCTTTTTGGCAATTTCCAGATTGGGAGAAGCAGCCACTATCAAGGTTGGCACACCCTGGCTCACCTCTTCGGCGTGACTCGGTCCATAGAGCGCAACGATATCTTCATATTCCCAGGAGAGTGATTGTGCGATGAGCTCGCTCATCCGTAGCAAGCTATCATTCTCAATGCCTTTGGAAATATTGACGATAAGGGGTTTTGAAGACACGGATATTTCATTTAGAAGCGCCATAGTTGAGCGCATCACGTGAGAAGGAACGGCTGTAACGATGAGCTCGGGTTCCTGGAGAATCTCACTCATTGCATTAGAAACAACAATCTCTTTGGGAATAGGCAAAGCTGGCAAAAGCTCATTGAAGCCACTTTCACGCATGGTCTGAACGCGGTTTTGATCATATTCCCAAACGTGTACCTGATGCCCCAGATTGTGAAGATGCAGCGCCATGGTCATTCCCCAGGAGCCGCCTCCGATGACTGCTGTCTTCATTGCACACTCCGGGTCACACCGGCGATAAAGGGTGTAAGCTTATGTTTCATAATGATTTTCATAATGGCATCTACTTTGCTTTCATCAGCGACGATGATAAAACCGACCCCCATATTAAAGACACGGCGCATTTCACCTATCTCGATTTGCCCCGTTTTCTGAATCAGCTCAAAAATGGGGAGATTGGGAATATT
>DSDE01000380.1 GCA_011049095.1 Fidelibacterota bacterium | reverse complement strand
GATAAATTTAGCTAAATAATAAAGCAATTTGCTGCCAAGAATCGCTGCGAAAATAGCCAAGCCCTGAGATTTCATTTTGCGCCGTAAGAGGTCAAAAAGAAACACATTGGCCGCAAGCTCACCGCTGATTAAGACAGCTTTCAGTAAGACGGGGTGTGCCGAAACAAAATAGGAAAAGATCGGCAGCGTAAGGGCCAATATCAGCGCATTAGCCCGGCTGCTGTGAACCAGCGCCAGAATGACAATTATTCTCATTGGCTCCAGATAATAGACAGGCCATTGCAGCAGATGAACCAAAGCCGGCATAAAATAGACCACTGCCAAGCCAAAACTTTGCAAAACAGCCAACTCAAACCAGCGGCTGCCCATTTTATTTGTGTACTCCATTCTCTCCTCCATTATGAGGAATATACACATATCATAGTCAAACTGTCAACAACGGCATCAATGTTTTTTAAAAATGACAAAAGATTTCACATTTATAGTAAATGAAGCATTCCAATACTTGACAAAACAGGTAAAAATTTCCTATTTTGCTAAAGGTTCTTTTAAGGAGCCGGAAAAGAAGCGTATGGAACGACGGGAATTTTTAAAGAAAACAATAATTGGCGGTCTGGGAATAGGCCTGGCTTCTCCCCTCTTCAACTTGAATCAGCTTGTGGCGGCGGATACAATAGCAGACTTTCCTGATTTGACGGCGGTTGTCGGCGGAGAGCCTGCACCGATGTTTGACGCGGCGATGGCAGCGATGGGGGGAATGAAGCGTTTTGTAAAAAAGGGTCAGCGTGTTTTAGTTAAGCCCAATATCGGTTGGGATATAGAGCCTGAGCGGGCGGCAAATAGCAACCCGGAACTCGTTCGGCGAATCGTAGAACACTGCATTGAAGCCGGCGCCCGTGAAGTGATGGTTTTTGACCACACCTGCGACAAGTGGAATCGCTGTTATGTGAATAGCGGCATAGAGCAAGCGGTGAAGGATGGCGGCGGGAAAATGGCTCCCGGCCATAGTGAGAGCAGCTATCAAGAAATTGAAATTCCCAAAGGACTGCGTCTAAAAAAAGCAAAGATTCATTCACTTGTATTAGAAAGTGATGTTTTCATAAATGTACCCGTTTTGAAAAGCCATGGCAGCGCTCAATTAACAATCGCGATGAAAAACCATATGGGGATTGTTTGGGACCGCTGGTACTGGCATGCCAACGATTTGCATCAGTGTATAGCCGACTTTGCGACGGTGGTGAAGCCCCATCTTAATATCGTAGATGCTTACCAGGTGATGATGCAAAATGGTCCCCGCGGCGTATCCAAAGCCGATTTGAAACTTGCTAAATATCTAGTGGTTTCCACTGATCAGGTGGCGGCAGATGTGGCATCAGCCAGAATATTTGGCACAGACCCAGCTCAGATTCCTTACATTCAACGGGCAGCCGCGCTGGGTGCGGGTGAAGCAGTTCTAGATAATCTCTCTATTAAACGTATTCGCCTGTAATCATATTTTGTCTCAAACACGAGTAAAAGCAAAAACGCATTCCTTAAAGCATACACGTAGAATTATTTCTGCATTCAGTCTGACACTGATTTTTCTACTTTTTGCTGATTACAGCGAAAGTCTGCTCATTGACTACAGCCGGCAAGTTCTCTCGCTGCAGTTTCTCCCTTCGCTTATAAATTTTTTCACCAGACCGGCGCTGATGGCTGCAGGGTGGCTGGCTGTCCTTATTTTAACATTGCTCTTTGGACGCATCTATTGCTCAGCCTTATGTCCATTGGGCATATTTCAGGACCTGCTGCTGCGGTTCAGGCGACGCTGGGGAAAGAAAATCCGCTATCGCTATGATAAGCCATCACTTTGGCTGCTCTATGGATTTTCAGGTTTGATGCTTTTGCTTTTTATTGCCGGAATCAGGGCTGTACTTCCATTTTCTGATCCTTATGCCCATTTTGGCCGGATGGTAGTACAGCTCATCAGACCATTGCTGATCTATGGACATAATTGCATTGCTGAGGCTGCCATCACAGCCGGCTTTTATCAGCTTTTTCCCGTGGAATATAAAATGGCTGCAAGCGCTTCTACAATTTTTGCTCTGTTTATTTTTCTCCTTTTGCTGATTCTTACCTGGTGGAAAGGACGCATTTTCTGTAATTCTCTTTGCCCGGTCGGCGCTTTCCTTGGTCTCTTGAGCCAATTCTCCATTTTTCGGCTGCAGATTGATGGTTTATCCTGTAGCTCCTGCGGCTTATGTGAAAGAGTATGCCGGGCAAATTGTATAGATTCAGAGCGGCAGAAAATTGATATGGAGCGCTGTGTAAATTGTTACGATTGCCTTGGCGCTTGTAATCTGGGCGGTATTGCCTATGCGCCGCGCTATTCATTTTCCCAAAAACAGGAGACAGACCAGAGCCGGCGTCATTTTCTGGCGGCGCTGCCTCTCTTACCGGACGCTGTGCGGCAAATTGTAGTCGGCAGCGATACGATTCTGGTTTCGGCGCCTAGCACCATTCCCGAAAAGCGAATCCATCCGGTTTTACCGCCCGGCGCTGTCAGTCTCGAACATTATCTTGGCCGCTGCACTGTTTGCCAGCTTTGCATCAGCGCTTGTCCCACCCATGTCTTGCAGCCTTCATTTCTGGGATTTTTTCCCAGGGGAATATTCGTTCCCGAGATGGATAATGTGGTCAGCTACTGCAACTATGATTGTGTCCGCTGCAGTGAAGTCTGTCCAACCGGCGCCATTATTCCCCAAGGTCTAGAAGAAAAAAAGCTGATTCAGACGGGACTGGCAATATTTATTGAAGAAAACTGTATCGTATTCACACAAAAAACAGAGTGCGGCGCCTGTGCGGAGCATTGCCCCACACAAGCGGTAAAAATGGTGCTGGACCCTGAAAAAAGGCTTCGCGTCCCGGTGATAACCAAAGAAATCTGCGTTGGCTGCGGCGCTTGTGAACATGCCTGCCCCACCCGACCCTATCGGGCGATTTATGTGAAAGCCCATTCGGTGCATAAAAAAGCCGAAAAGCCACAAATCAAAGCACCGGAAATTCCGAAAATTATAGAAAATGAAGAATTTCCATTTTAAGAGAAGAAAAAAAGGAGGAAAAATGCAATACAAGCAGATGGGAAAAAACGGTTTGCGGCTCAGCGAGCTGGCTTTAGGCGGCTGGATAACATTTGGCAGCCAGGTCAGTAATGAAGAGACGGCCAAAGCAATCATCCACAAAGCATACGAGGCTGGTATCAACTTTTTTGATATAGCTGATATTTATGCCAAAGGCGAATCTGAAAAAGCGATGGGGAAAATTCTGGCCGGTTTTCCCAGGCATACACTGGTGATTTCTTCAAAGGTCTATTGGCCAATGAGTGATGATACCAATGACAAAGGACTTTCGCGCAAACATATTTTTGAAAGCATTCATAAATCACTGAAACGCATTGGCACCGATTATCTGGATATCTACTTTTGTCACCGCTACGACGAAAACACACCTATGGAAGAGACGGTGCGCATTATGGACGACCTTATCCGTCAGGGGAAAATTCTCTATTGGGGCACCAGCGAGTGGCGTGGTGAACAGATTCGGGAAGCACATCGTATAGCTCGACAATACAACTGCTATCCGCCTAGTGTCGAACAGCCTCAATATCACCTGCTGGCCCGTGAGCGATTTGAAACAGAAATTGCACCGGCAGCCCTTGAAGTAGGCATGGGTCTTACCAGCTTTTCACCCCTGGCGCTGGGCATTCTCACTGGGAAATATGACAAGGGCCTGCCACAGGGAAGCCGGCTGGAAAGAGAAAGCTGGCTGAGAGGCCGTTGGCTCGATGAAGAATCTCTCAGTAAAGTGCGGGAATTAAAAGTAATTGCAGATGAACTGGGCTTGAGCAGAGCCCAATTGAGCATAGCATGGCTTCTGCGTAATAAAGCGCTGAGCTCGGTAATTACTGGTGCAAGCTCCCTCAGGCAACTGGAAGACAATTTGGGAGCGCTTCGCCAACCCATTCCTGATGAAGCAGCCATCCGTATCGAAAAACTTTTCCCTGTATAAAGTAGATTCCTACAAGCTGACGCATCCTTACTCAGAGTTTGCCCAAGATTGGCGGAAAGGCGAATGTTTATAAAAACATTTTCAGTTGTCACTGAAATCCTTGCATGATTAATTAATAACTATTATTATCTGCTTATGTTGAACCAGGAGAAAAAATGAGAAGAAATACCGCACAGCGAACCATTATTCTTGAAACGCTGCAAAAAGCCAAAAGTCATCCGAGTGTTGAATGGCTTTACAACGAAGTGCGAAAAGTCCTGCCTCATATCAGTTTAGGCACTGTTTATCGTAATCTAAAT
>DSDE01000468.1 GCA_011049095.1 Fidelibacterota bacterium | reverse complement strand
GTTGAAGCCTCCCACCACGGATCCATAATGGAATTTGGTCTGCGCCGCGCTCATGGTCCAAATGGTGCGCTCTACGCCAGCCGGGCTGCCTATATTGGCGGCGCTTCTGCCAGCAGCAATGTTGAAGCCGGCTATGTCTTTGGCATTCCCATTCGGGGAACGATGGCTCATAGCTGGATTATGAGCTATCCTGATGAACTTGCTGCATTTCGCGCCTATGCCCATCTCTATCCGGAAAATTGTACACTCCTGGTTGACACCTATAATACCCTGGAATCTGGCATTCCAAATGCAATTATTGTATTGAAAGAATTGAAAGCTGCCGGCCGGAAAGGATTTGGCATTCGTCTCGACTCAGGCGATTTAGATTTTCTCAGTAAAAAAGCGAGGAAAATGCTGGACCAGAGTGGCGTTTCCGAAGCCAGCATCACCGTAAGTAATGAGCTGGATGAATATATTATTGATCATCTGGTTCACGAAAATGTGCCAATTGATAAGTGGGGCGTGGGGACAAGAATGGTAACCGGTGGTGATGATGCGGCGCTTTCCGGTGTATATAAGCTGGCAGCAAAACAGAGCAATGGTGAACTCCTGGCAACAATGAAACTCACCAATAACCCGGAGAAAATGTCCAATCCTGGCATAAAAAATACAGCTCGCTTCTATGATAAATATGGCCAGGCACTTGCAGACCTGGTTTTTCTGGAATCTGAAAAGGAAGCACTGGGAAAATCTATCCAAAATCATAATCCTATCCTATTTCATCATCCGCAGATTGATTATGCACAATTTATACTAAAACACTATACCCAAGCAGATATTTTGCTGCAGCCCGTCATGCAAAATGGCATTCGTCTGCAAGAGAAAAGTCCGCTCCATATTCTGCAAAAGCGATGCGAGAGCTCATTAAAGTCATTGGATAGTACATCAAAACGTCTTTTAAATCCACATATTTATAAGGTTAGCATATCCAGTGACTTAAAAGCGATTAAGAAAGACTTAATCAAAAGCCGGACTCATTAATCATTTTTTTGAGGCTGTTTTTCTCAGCTTTTGCTAAGCGGGCATTTTCCAGCATCTCTTTATGAGCACATGTAGGCAATTGGGGCATTTCTCCTATGTGCAGGGGATGCTCTGACGATGGTGAATCATTGTGCCACATTTCGCGCAGATGCATTCACCACCAGCCCCATAGCTTCGTTAGATTTTTTTCCAGGCCTCCACACCCGCTGTCTAAGGCAGCCTCCAGCACCATTTTCTATATTTCCCTTCATCTTTTATCTTATTTTAGATATTTAATATCACAACACTGCTGTCCTAAATAATTTGGAAAGCAATTTCAGCGCTTTGTTTACAACGGGTTAAAAGATTAGAGTCGTGAATTCTCCTTTAATCCCCCAAATTATCATTTACTGCTTTATTTTGGACAGATGCGTTTTATAGTATTAGATTGATGCAGTTTCGGAATTATCTAGTAATCTAAGGCTTGGCAAGCCCTCCATATTTGAGCTCAGCCTCAAGCTCAAGCTTATCTTTAGCTGGGAATAAAAAAAGTCCCGCCTCGGCGGGACTTTTTTTAGAGAATGGAATTAATCAGATGATTAATACATACCGCCCATATCACCCATACCGCCAGGCATAGCTGGAGCAGCTTTTTCTGGCTCAGGTTTGTCAGCAATGAGGCATTCCGTGGTTAACAGAAGCCCAGCAATAGATGCTGCATTCTCAACGGCTGCACGGGACACTTTTGTGGGGTCCACAATTCCGTATTCAAACATTGATCCATAACGCTCTTCCCGGGCATCAAAACCAAAGTCAAGCTGGTCATTTTCCAGAACCTTCTGAACAACAATAGCAGGTTCGAGACCGGCATTGAATACAATCTGGCGAATGGGATAATGGAGCGCTTTTTTCACGATTTCAACGCCGACAGCTTCATCACCTTTGAGACCCAGATTATCCAGCTCTTCGGCAATGCGCAGCAGAGCTACACCACCACCGGGCACGATACCTTCTTCAACAGCAGCGCGTGTGGCATGCAGAGCATCTTCCACCAGTGCTTTTTTCTCTTTCATTTCAACTTCAGTGGCAGCGCCAATATTCAGAACTGCAACACCGCCGCTGAGTTTAGCAAGACGTTCCTGCAGTTTTTCACGGTCATAGTCAGAAGTGGTGTGTTCGACCTGAGATTTGATGACATTGATTCGGTCTTTAATCGCTTCGGGAGAACCGGCACCTTCTACAATAGTTGTATTATCTTTGTCAATGTTGACCTGTTTGGCACGGCCCAGAAGATCCATTGTGGTATTTTCCAGCTTGTAGCCTTGCTCTTCAGAAATGACAGTTCCACCTGTGAGGACTGCAATATCCTGGAGCATCTCTTTGCGGCGGTCACCAAAACCAGGAGCTTTAACTGCAGCCACTTTCAGTGTACCACGAAGTTTATTCACAACCAGAGTCGCTAAAGCTTCACCTTCAAGGTCTTCAGCAATAATCAGGAGCTGGCGTCCGCTGCGGCTTGTATTCTCAAGAATTGGCAGCAGGTCTTTCATTGCACTGATCTTTTTGTCGTGAATAAGAATCAGTGTGTCTTCCAGCACTGCTTCCATTGCTTCGGTATCGGTGACAAAGTAGGGGGAGATATAACCGCGGTCAAACTGCATACCTTCGACAATTTCCAGAGCGGTTTCGGCGCTTTTAGCCTCTTCAACGGTGATAACACCATCTTTACCCACTTTTTCCATTGCTTTGGCAATAAGGTCACCGATGCTTACTTCTTCGTACTCATCTTTACCATTGACCTCTTTGCGGGTACGAACTCTCTGGTTATTGGCGCTGATGGTTCCAACCTGGGCTATTTCTTCCTGGGTTTCGACTTCACGGCTCATAGCTTTCAGTTTTTCAACAATTTTTTCACTGGCCATATAAATGCCGCGTTTAATTTCCATCGGATTCGCGCCTGCAGTGACGTTTTTCAAGCCTTCACGAATGATAGCCTGAGCCAATACAGTAGCAGTGGTTGTACCATCACCAGCTATATCAGACGTTTTGGACGCAACCTCTTTTACCATCTGGGCGCCCATATTCTCCAGGTTATCTTCCAATTCGATCTCTTTAGCTACTGTCACACCGTCTTTCGTAATGGTAGGAGCGCCAAACTTCTTTTCAATTACAACGTTACGGCCTTTAGGACCAAGCGTTACTTTTACGGCATCAGCCAGTTTATCCACACCATTTTTCAGTTTCGTACGGGCATCAATGTCATACTCGATAATTTTCGCCATTTTTACCTCCTATTTTTTGGGGTTTCTCGTTTCATCTTCGCAGGATTTGTGCCATAAACCAATCGAAAGTTACGACTTTGTTGACAGGCCCATCGTTTTCTTTCTTTTTTTAGCACTCTCTCCATTCGAGTGCTAAGTTTAGAGCAAATATTCTCGAAAATCAAGGATTTTTTACAGAATGATTTTACTATTTATAGAGGAGAAATATTCGATCGTATAAAATTTTCGAAAGACCACCTTTCCAGCCATAATCACCCGAGACCAGCAAGATAAAACTTAGAGATTTACTAATCCCCATTTGCAGGAGCATAGCGATTTTCTTACTTTTCGTGATCCAAATTCAAAAACTATCTTTCCAACAAGTCCATCAGGTCGGATTCCCGATTGGACCTTCCACAATAAGCATGGCATAATGAGGAAAAGTATCATCGGACAAAATTCTGTGCTCACTCGTGGAAAAACGAAGAGATTTTGATGATTATAAGGAAATATGCCGATACATCGCTGCACCTGTATCTTTTTTGAATTAAGCAAAAAACCATTTTATGGAAAGGAGATGTGAAACAATTATAGTAAATGGATGAGAACACTCATTTTGTTTTCATTAACGTCCGTTTTGATTTCCCAAAATGAGCATATAAAAATCGGCATTGTCGGAGACCCATTCTCTGATTTTGTATTAGAGAGCTATCAAGGAGAGCAGATTTCAAGCAGCGCACTGCGTGGAAAAAACATATTGCTCATATCCTCAAGGGGAAAATATACAGATGAGAACTGGTGCGGCATCTGCTATTACCAGTATGCAGAATTTTTTGAAATGGAGCTTACTCAGCAGATTCGTAAAAAGTATAATGTGGAAATCATGTTCCTGCTGCCATATCCGAAAGATACTCTACGCAACTGGGAAAAATCATTCCCTGCCGGTCTGGCTTATCTAGAAAATGTAACAAGGCCATTAAACCAAGAAAAACTAAGCCCAGGCCAGAAAAAATGGATGCAGTTTGTTCGAGACCATTATCCAAAGACATTTGAGTTCACAGCCAATCAAACAGAGCTTATCCTGCCCATTCTCGC
>DSDE01000305.1 GCA_011049095.1 Fidelibacterota bacterium | reverse complement strand
GCATAATACAGGGAATACGGAACACCTTTGGCATTTTCAATCGTCTCCCGATAAATTCGGTGGATGCGCTTCAATTCTTCTTCAGCCCGCTTGCGATCTGTAATGTCGTGGACGATCGAGTGCAGCAAATTCCTGCCGCCAGATTCGATTTTACTGCTGTAAATAGCGACATCTCTGATAGATCCGTCCGCCCGGCGATGCTTAAATTCAAAATAAAATCGTTTCTCCGCTTTGACTTTCTCCATCTCGGTTTTCACCTGCGCCAGTGAGAGTGTATTGATATCAGAAACTTTCATCTGTCGGAGCTGTTGCGGGGACCAGCCATAAAACTTCGCTGCGACTTCGTTGGCGTCCACGATATCAGCAGTGTCGGGATCAATCAGCAACTTGACTGCCGAGTGCTTTTCGAATATTTTCCGGAACAGCTCTTCGCTTTCCTGCAATGCTATTTCACCTTTTTTTCTTTCCACTTCTTTCCAGACTCCATCCATCAGCAGTTGCAACTGCAGCACATCATTGCGGTCATAAACTGTCTCTTTGTTGGCAACGCCCACCACAGCCACGATCTGCTCGCCGCTAAAGACGGGCACAGTGAGGAATTTATGGAGAGGGGCATGACCTTCTGGATAGCCTTTTTTGAGCGGATGAGGCACCTGAAAATCATTCACTACGATTTCTTTGCCCTGGCGAACTGCTTCGCCCCAGATGCCCGTCTTCTCCAGTTGATACATAGTTTGCGGCTCAGTGACAGAACATACCTCCATCACCCCGTCCGACCAAATATTTGAGGTAAATTCCTGCTTCTCTTCATTGTAGAAATATATATAACCGATCTTGCTCTCGGTCAGCTCTATGGCTTCTTCGAGAGCGTAATTGAGAAATTCCTGTACAGTTTCTGACTGGTGTTGCATAATGCGCACCAGACTTTGCAGGCGGGTTTCGTTCTTTTTAAGCTGCTCTTCTGCACGATTACGTTCAGTAATATCATGCACCACCCCCTGAATACCCACGACTTTTCCATCGCGAAATACCGGGTTTTCATAGATCTCTAAAAATATTTTATGCTTATCAGCGTGTTCGATTTCGATGTTGATCGGCATCTTGGTAATTTCTCCGCGCAGATGCGCATAGGTAATGGAACGGGCGTATTCATAGAGTTTTTTGTCTGTTATGAACCAATCCGGACGGCTGTGCCACTCCGACACTGAATGGCCGGTAATTATTTCGACTGAAGGCGAGATATAAGTAATTTTTCCATCCGTGTCCTGAGTGTAAAAGAATAAATTGGGCGTGCCTTCGACAATTGCCCGAATACGATTTTCACTCTCCCGTAACCGTTCTTCTGTCCGCTTGAGATCGGTGATGTCTAAAATGGAAACAATACTTTCGGTAGTTCCGGGAATCATACCAATATCAAGAATTGCTTCCCGTATTTCCTGCTCTTTATTTACAAGTTTAACTTCATATTTTCTTGGCACGAGAGATGGATCTTTACGCCTTAACTGGTGATACTTCATCATTTCTTCAAGGCTTTCGGGGGCAGTAAATTGAATCCATTTCTGTCCGATTAATTCAGTTGGAGAATATCCTGTGACCGAATGACACTCCTTATTAGCCATAAGGATAGTGGTATCTTCTGCAACGATTAGAGTTGCTGTACCCGTGGATTCAAAGATAGACTGATATCGGGATTTAGTTTCTTTCAGTGACTCTTCCGCCTGCTTGCGCTCGGTGATGTCCATAAAAGTCGCAAGCGTAGCTGGTTTATTTTGGTATTCAATCTGGGAAGAATAAAGAGCTATCCATTTTATTGCTCCATCTTTGGTTACCACTCGATATTCGTTTGTTTGGGGAATGCTTTCACCTTGAATACGCTTCTGAAAGTTGCCAAAAAATCGCTGCCGGTCTTCTTCATAAATGAGTTTTGCTATTTCTTCCGGACCCATCTCAACCAGCCTTTCAGGGGTGTAGCCGGTTATCTGGGTCATCGCCGGATTAGCAAAAACCAATCTGACCGGATCCGCTTGAGCGATCACCACTCCTTGTAAGGTACTGTTCACGAGTGTTCGGTATTTCTCTTCACTCTTGCGCAGGGATTCTTCTGCCTGTTTACGCTCGGTGATGTCTCTTACGCAAGCTACCCTGAAAAATTCATTGTTATAGGATATATTTCTGGCTTCTACTTCGGCATAAAAGGTAGAGCCATCTTTTCGTATGACGCGCATTTGGTAGGGTGTGGCAACTTGTTTTGCAAGATTAACTTTTGTTATTTCATGATCATCGGGATGAATGAGTTTGAATAAATTCATTCCGATAATTTCATCTCTTTCGTAGCCCAGCATCCTGACAAGACTTTGATTGACATCAATGGCAATGGCATTATTGTGTATAACAATACCTTCAAATGTAAAAGATGCCAGCTTTTTGAATCTGTCCTCACTTTCCCGCAGCGCTTCTTCCGCTTGTTTGCGCTCGGTGATGTCGCGGCCCACGCCGATGATTTCTTTAACGTTACCTTTGCTGTCCAGCACAGCCGTGTCCGCCCAGGCAAGCCACAGCAAACCTTTTTTGGTCATGGCGCGCTGCTCAACGTAAGCGGTTTGCGGCTGCGAATAAAGAGCCTTCATGGCTTCTTCGGTCGAACCTTTATCCTCTTCGTGCACAAGGGGCATGAACTTTTTGCCCAACAGCTCTTCTTCCTTCTTGCCGAACATCTCGCAATAGGAGGGACTCACAAACAGGAACCGGCCCTCGAGGTCCACCTTGACGACCAGATCCGTCTGGTTCTCCACCAAAAGTCGATATTTTTCCTCGCTCACACGCAGCGCTTCTTCCGCCTGTTTGCGCTCGGTAATGTCAGCAGCCAAAGCAAGGTAATACTTTTCACCTTTCAACACGATTGGAGCCAGGCTGACTTCCACTGGAAAGATAGTGCCATTCTTTTTTTTATGCCTGGCTTCAAAGCGAGTTTGTTTTTTCTTGTTGAGCTCTTTCCAAAATAAACCTTGATTTTCTCTTTCATTATAATCAGGGTCGATATCACTGGTTTTTAGTTGAAGAATCTCATCGGCAGAATAGCCATATTTTGCCAGCGTGATCTGATTATATTCTACAATAGAACCATCAAGTTTATACAGAAATAAGGCTTCTGGCGCCTGATTTATCAGTGTCTGGAATTTTTGTTCGCTTTCTTTCAAATTAGTTTCTGCTTTTTTCTGCTCAGTAATGTCGCTGAGAAAATTCAAGCTGGCGGGTTTTCCATTCCATTGGATTACAACGGCACTGATTACGCCCCACAGGATGCCGCCATCCCTGTGGATGATGCGAACCACATAACGCTCTGGCAGCTCCTCACCCCGAAGACGACGGATATGATTGTCCAGGACCATTTCACGGTCATCTTTGTGAATAAACTCGATAAAAGGTCTCGACAGTAGTTCTTCGGAGGAGTAGCCGGAAAATGCTGCGGTTCTGGGGTTGTGAAAGACGATCCTGCCGTCCTGTGCCACAAACAAGGCTTCGCTGGTATGTTCGAAAAGAACCCGGTATTTCTCCTCGCTCTGGCGCAGTTCGTTTTCAGCCTGCTCCTTTTCTTTTCTGGCTTGTTCTTTTTGTAATGCTTCGCGCACAACAAAGGGTAGCCGTCTGATTTTTTCTTTCAGCACATAATCATCAGCGCCGGCTTTCATGCAAGCAACCGCGGTTTCCTCGTTCATCGAACCGGTTAGCACAATGAAAGGAATGTAATATGGCTGCGATCTGGTTATTTTAAGAGCGCTCATGCCATCGAATCTGGGCATGGCATAATCAGAGATGATCAGATCGGGCTTGAATTCTGCCAGCGCTTTTTCAAAATCTTCGGCTGTATCGACAACCCGGTCGGTGAAACTGATTTTCTCTTTTTTCAGAGAACGCCTGGCGATCTCCACATCGGTGGCAAGGTCTTCCACGATCAGAATCTTCAGGTCTTTCATTTTCATCTCCTTGAGTAAAATGTCGTAGTGTCAAATTTTCAATATGGAATGAAAAAATTCAATTAGTTATTTCGGATATTTCATTCCCGACTTTTTCTTTTTTAGAAAAATTTTGACACTACTTAAAACATCAGATACAGGTGGATAAAGGATTGGGGCTTTTAGAATGTAAAAATCACCTGTAATTGAGTTTATAGCTTTTTGATCGATTTTTTAAACCGGACAAGAAAAGGACATCTGTGTCATCCAAATCCCACAAATATTGTGCCATCTTTTATGGCACGCGGATCAAACGGATTTTCAAGCGCGGATTTTCGCTGATTTTTTTATCCGTGTAAATCCGCGTTGCTTGCATCCGCGTCATCCGCGTTCCATCTTTTATGGCACGCG
>DSDE01000293.1 GCA_011049095.1 Fidelibacterota bacterium | reverse complement strand
TTCTAAAGATGATATGATTAATGACAGCCCACTCGATAGTGATCAGGCGGTCATTGTTTCAGATAAAGAGGAATCATTTTCTCTGAATGGTGAAAAACTGCCGGATTGCAGCGCCTTCAACAAGATTTATTTAATCCCAATCAATTATCAGGGGGTAACCGAAGGGTATCTTGCAATTTTTCAGGAGCGAGAAAATGGCACACAAATCGCCGATGAGCTTAAACTATATGAAATTTTGGCCACACAGATTGCTCCTGTTTTTGTCACTGCCGAAATCAGTAAAGCCTCTGATACCGATGAGCATTCTCTGCTTCACTATGATATCAGATCAGCAATCACTGATATGGGAAAAATCAGCAGCTCCATTACATTTATTCTTTTCCGCATGACCATCCAAGGCCATAAGGTGCACCTAGAAGACTTCAAAAAAGCTCGGGTCCAGATCAAAAAACTCTTAGGTGAAGAATTTTCTGATAATGGAAAACTGTTGTCAGAGACCTGGAATTATTACTTGGTAGCAATACCAGGAGCCAATACAATTTCCGCCCAAATGAGCGGTAACATTGTCATTGAAATGTTTCAGGAATTCTTCATCGGTGAAGAAGGAAAACCCACTTTTCGTCTCGATTACCTAACAAAGCAATACCCTTTCGATAGTGATAACGTAAGTGAATTGGCTGATATTATGGTGTACGAATTGCTGCAAAATCCATTTCCTGAATTGTGAACATAATGGCGATAGGCTGAAATGGATTATTCTATCCTGATAGTTGATGATGAAAGGTCCATTCTTGAAACCATAGAGATTGGTTTTAACCAAAAGGGCTTTATTGTCTATACTGCCCTGACTGGCAAAGCTGCTCTCGAAATAGCCCGGGAAAAGCAATTTCAGTTTGCCTTGATTGATATTCGATTGCCAGATTTCAATGGTATCGAGCTTTCTAAGAAAATTAAATATTATCAGCCGGAGCTTATCACGATTTTAATGACCGGATATCCTGGTATTAAAAGCGCTGTGGACGCGCTGCGTGAGCAGGTCTTTGATTATCTGATTAAGCCCTTTGTTTTTGATCAGGTTTTGTTGGTCATCGAAAAAGCACGGAAAGAGATACTAACCAAACAGCAGCGCGAACAGTTAGAGAAAAAAATCGCTGAGCTGCAGGCAGAGAATCTGCAGTTAAAAGCAATGATTCGTGAGCTGGAGCCAGAACTCAAACACAGTAAACCCGCCTTTCATGATAAATACCGCTATATACTCAAAAATATTGAGTCAGCTATTTCTGTTTATAGTCAAAGCAGCCTCAAGCCGAAACAGCAAGAATCAGATGAAGATGAGTAAACATCGAATATTGATTGTTGATGATGATGCCAGCATACGCTCCGTTTTACGGGAAGCGCTATCCGGCAATTATCAAATAACCCTGGCAAAAGACGGATTTGAAGCCTTGGCTATTTTAGAAAAAGAGCCTATCGAACTGGTGATAACAGATCTGATGATGCCTGGAATGACAGGCCTGGAGATGATGCAAAAGGTAAAGCAGAGTCAGCCAGGTCTCGGATTTTTAGTGATTACCGCTTATGGCACTATCGAGACCGCAGTCAACGCCCTTAAGCAAGGCGCCTTTGATTTTATCACGAAACCTTTTTCCATATCGCAGCTAGAATCTCGCATCAATCGCTGTTTTGAAATTGAAAATCTCATAGAGGAAAACAGGGAATTAAAACGACAATTAAAAACGGGAATGTCTACAAAATCACTTATTGGAAACAGCCCGGCAATGGAGCGCCTCTGGCAGCAGATTATGATTGTTGCCAAAAGTGATGCACCGGTCCTCATTGAGGGAGAAAGCGGCACTGGAAAAGAGCTTGTTGCGCAGGCAATTCATGATAACAGCAGCCGAGATAAACAGGCGTTTCTTAAGATAAACTGCTCAGCGATACCAGAAACCCTTTTTGAGAGCACTCTTTTTGGACACGAAAAGGGAGCTTATACCAGCGCCACCAAAATGAATAAAGGTTTTTTTGAGGAGGCGCATCTTGGTACTTTCCTGCTGGATGAAATCACAGAAATGCCTTTGGCAATGCAAGCTAAATTGCTCAGAGTCTTGCAAGAAGGAAAAATAATGCGCGTTGGCTCATCTCAAGAGATTAGTGTTGATGTACGAATCATTGCTACGACCAATCGCAATTTAAAAAAAATGGTAGAAGAAAATGGATTCAGGCAAGACCTTTTCTATCGTTTGAATGTTTTTCCCATCACTGTATCAGCACTCCGTGACAGAATTGAAGATATACCTGTTTTAGCCGTCCATTTTTTAGAGCGCTTTAAAAGTAAATATGGCTATGAACGAAAAGAATTCAATCATGATGTGATTGAATTCTTATCTGCACAAAAGTGGGAAGGCAATGTCAGACAATTGGAAAACGCCGTTGAGCGGGCGATTTTATATTCACAGGATGCCGAGATACTGACTCTTGAGCACTTTTCTGCTTGTCACCAGCCACATACAGCAGCGCCCAAGACAAATAGTAATTCTCAAAATGAAAGCATTCCTCTGACCACCATTGCCGAGATGGAAAAAAATATGATTTACAGAGCCTTAGAAGAAACGGCGAATAACCGCACCAAAGCAGCAGATATTCTTGGAATAAGTGTGCGAACCTTGCGTAATAAACTAAATGAATATGCCAAAAAGTAAGGAAATAATTTCTCAGTTGATAGCTTTATGGGATTAGGGAATATATTTCCTTATCATGTTGCGCGAACCATCAAATTAAAAATTGGGAAAAAGTTCACCAGACTGTTTATACTCAATATATCACAATTAACACCTTTGGCACAGCGATTGATACACAATAAGCGGAGGTAATGAAATGGAGATATTGAACACAAACAACAGTCAGCTTTTAAAAAGGGCGGTGCAAGTCTATGATAGACAGCATCGAGCAATCAGTGAAAATATTGCAAACGTCAATAACCCCGGTTACCGAAAAAAGAATACAGACTTCTCTGCTGAGCTAGAAGGGATACAAAACCTTAGCAAAATGAGAATGACCCACGAAAAACATCTTAGGTCTGAAGATAGCAACATAATAGGCTCTGCAGATGAAAAAGAACAGGAAGTTGATCTGACCGAAGAGATGGGAAATCTGGCTCAAAATCAAATAAAACATGAGTTTGTGGCTATGCTTCTGCAAAGATACTATAGTGGCCTTAGCACAGCCATCTCTGGACAGCCAAAGTAAGGGAGCTGAATAATGGACGGTATTTTTACAGCTTTAAGAACAAATATGAGTGGGCTTCAGTCTCAGATGAAGCGGCTTAATGCAATTTCTGAAAATATTGCCAATGCAGAAACATTGCCAGACGAAAACGGAAAAGTTTACCAACGAAAGCTTGTAGTTGATGAGTCGGCAAAATCTGCCGGATCTGCAACATTTGGGGAAAAAATGCGCCTTAGCATTGCCCAAAGTTCTGGTAAACATCTTGGCGGGACTAAAAGGCTGGATGGAGCTGCTGGAAAAAACAATTATCATCAATTTTCCATAGAAGAACGTGAGAGCGAGAAGCTTGTTTTTGATCCAACGAATCCCAAAGCAGATGCTCAAGGCTATGTGAAAGTGCCTGATATCAATATCGTTGAAGAAATGGTTGATATGATAGCTGCAAGCAGGGCCTATGAAGCAAATGTAACAACAATGGAAGCAGCCAAGAAAATGGCGCAAAGTACGATGCGCATTTAAGGGGATTGCCGGCAATGAAAATACTAGAATCACTTATTAATACGACATACAATGCTTACAACCGACTGGAAAACAGAGATATCCTTAAAGACCCGGAATTGAGAATTCAGACCCGCCAAGATGATAAATCAAGCTCTCAGCCAAAGAGTAAGCAAACACAAAAGGTTCTATCTTTTCAGGAGGCTTCTACACTGCATATGCTATTTGGAGCAAACAAGCCGGAGGAGATGAATCTTTATGGAAGAAACAAAATTCAGCAGGTAAACAAGGGTTACCTCGTTGATGTGATGGGATAGGAGAAAGATATGAAAGTCAGTGATCTTTTACAAAACAGCTCGATGCAGATGCCATTGACAAAAAAGATGGCGCCAACATCGGGAGAAAAAGTCAATTTTGCAGACACAATCAGCGGCTTTTTACAAGCGGTAAACAAAGATAAAATGACTAGCAGTGCAAAAGTTGCTGATGTCGTAAGCGGAAAGTCGGAAAATCTTGCCGATGCAATGGTGGCAATGGAAGAATCTAAACTTAGTTTTGAGCTGATGCTCCAAGTTCGCAACAAGCTGCTTGAGTCTTATCAGGAACTTTCCAGGATGCCTATTTAATAGCGGGAGGCTTTTACTGTG
>DSDE01000297.1 GCA_011049095.1 Fidelibacterota bacterium | reverse complement strand
CGCCAATGTTATCAATATGTCTTGGGGTGGCGGAGGATACAGCAATTCACACCAAAGCACCATCAATGCTTTACGCACCAATTACGGTGTTATTTTCGTTGCAGCCGCAGGAAATGGCAATGACAGCGGCGGCGAAGAATATGCTGCCCACTATCCAGCAAGTTATAGTGGCGTTATCTCGGTTACTGCGCTGGGTACCGGTGACCGCTGGAATAATTGGGCAACCTATCACGAGACAGTGGATATAGCTGCGCCGGGAGAGAACATTTTATCAACTGTTTTTCGCAATTCCACTCAAGGTTATGCAAGTTGGCCCGGCACTTCGATGGCTTCACCTTGTGTGGCCGGAAGCTGTGCCCTCCTTTGGTCCTTTTATCCTGAGGCAGTTAATGACTGGATCGAAGCAGAAATTATTAACAACGCAGATGATATCTATCAAATCAATGATAATCCACGTTACAGCGGACGCTTGGGCTCTGGTCGGGTCAATGTCTATAAAGCGATAGCCCATGCTATTTTTCCTGAGTTGGATATCAGCAATGTCTTAGTGATTCTGGGTAATGGAGACTTGGACGGGGATGGTGTTCTGAATCCCGGAGAATCCGCCAAAATGCGCATTGTCCTCAGCAATGGAGACGGATATGCCACTGCATCAAATATTACGGCCACACTTCATAGTCTGGACTCAAATATAGTTGTTACAGATAGCACGGGTTCTTACAACCAGATACCAGGTGGGGGGTCTGCAACGAATCTGACCGATCTATTTGAAATTTCCGTATCATCTGAGGCCTTACCCTCACTTTATCCCATGAGCCTTACGATTACTGCAAATGACACTACCGCTTATCCATACCAGACCAGCATCACCTTTGATTTGGCTATTTCCCTCAATCAGGTCGGATTCCCCTATTCAGTAGATGCAGCGATTGAAAGCGCACCGCTTGTTTATGATCTTAATGGTGACAGTCTTATGGAAATAATTTATGGTGACCTTTCTGGAAATCTAAGGGCAATTAACGCAAACGGAGCCCTCCTTGACAGTTTTGCATATAAAGCTGGCTCTAAAATTATCGGAGCACCTGCCGCTGCTGATATTGATCTGGATGGAGAAGTCGAGATTGTCTTCGGCTCTCATGATAAAAAGCTCTATGTTTTAAATTCTCAAGGCCAACTGAAATGGACACTGGTCACCGGCAGCTATCTTAATGCCACGCCGGTTCTTGCGAATCTGGATGAAGACCCTGAGCTGGAAATTATCATTGGATGCGCCGACAATAAAATCTACGTGCTGAATCACGATGGCACACTGATGGAGCCTTTCCCATTAGATATTGGTGGAGCAATAATGATGGGCGCCACCGTTGCAGATATTAATGGTGACGGTGTTAATGATATTATTGTATCAAGCTACAGCAATGAATTATTTGTCATTTCCGCTGCAGGCGATACCCTCGATGGTTGGCCACAGCCCCTGCCACAGCGAGCAAACTGCGAGCCTACCGTTGCTGACCTAGATGGAGATGGATCTCCGGAAATCATTATTGGCACCGATGCCGGCAATCTATTGATCTTTGCCAACGATGGCACACTAAAATCAACGACACCCGGGTCTGGAGCAATCAAGGCTTCACCCGCCGTCTTTCCTGCAGGCTCAGGATTGGCTATCGCCTATGTCACGACCACTGGCAAGGGCTACCTGCTGAGTTCTGCCGGAGAAATTTTTGAAAATTGGCCGGTGACAGGCAATTCATTCTATGGAAGTGTTGTTGTGGCAGATCTGGACTCTGATGGCGCAATGGATATATCGGCCCTTGCCAATGATGGGCGTGTCTTTGCCTGGAATCAAGAAGGACAATTATTAGCCGGATACCCAATTAATACAGGTGAAATCAGCAAATCCAGCCTGGCTGTGGCCGACATCGATAATGATGGTGATTTTGAGCTTGTTTTCGGAGGAAATACCAATCTCAATGTCATCGACTTAAAAAACAAAAAAAATAATGTGACATACTGGCCGATGCACCGCTATAATACACTTCGGAATGGCTGGTATCAAGGCGCTGTGACAAAAGTGAAACAGCTGCAGACGCCCAGTGAATTTCGTCTCATTGGGAATTATCCAAATCCTTTCAACCCCCAGACTAGCATCTCATTTGAACTGCCAGTGGCCGGAATTTTGAAAATGGAGGTTTATTCCCTGACAGGACAAAGGATTGACAGACGTACCATACAGGCACTGCCAGGCATTGGTTCTATCAGTTGGAATGGTCAAAATAATCCATCGGGCATCTATTTCTATAAAATTTCTTTCGGAAACACGTACTATGTTGGGAAAATGATCCTTGTTAAATAATAGAATACCCCGGTTCGCCGGGGTTTTTATTATATGGGCCATTTTCCTTAATCAAAGCTACAGCCAGGAGCCCCAGTGGATTTGGAATTGGGAGGATAGCAGCCAGGCTGATCTCAATCAAATTAAAGAGCCAGAGATGCTGTTCCATTATTACCAGATTCAGGTAATGCGAAATAATGAAAATGAAGCGCTAATAGCAGCCTATACTCTTATATTTCGTTTTAATAAGCATCCTCTGGTGGCAGTGCTGCAAAAAGAGCTGCAGCATTCAGATATCAAAAGTGCAAATGAGCTGACTCCTTCGCAACGGGAGGATTTTGAGCATTTTCGCCGCTATTACTTAGCAAGGCTGCCAGAAAAATTTCAAAAAGAATGGCTTACTTCTTACTATTTGCTCACCAATCAAATTGATTCACTGAGCTGGCTGGCAAAATCAGCCAAATTTCAGGAAGCAGCAGTTGAACTATTTTATTATTTTGTAAAAAGCGAATTGTATATAGAAGCAAAAGAAGTCTTGAGAGAGCTTAATCTGAATGGCGCATTAAAAGATTCAATGATATCCTGCTTGGAAAGTATCGCAGGGATGGAGTATCCTCATGAAATTTCATTTACATATAAAAGTTTGATACCTGGATATTATCTCATAAGAAGAAACAAAAAATATGCAGCTATCCAAAGCATAAATGTTAGCTTATTGATGTTAGGCAATTTAGCAGCCTATGTCACAATAAGCGCTCAAAGCCCATTAATATCAATACCATACGCGCTGTCGATCTTGCTGTATCATGTTGCGGTAAATCACGATAAACTACAATCTGTGGAAAAACTTGATTATGAAAAGTTGTTTCCGAAAGAGCTAATAAAAAATAATTTAAATTAGTTGATAATTATGCTTGACTATGATAATTCATTGCTGTATCTTTGCAGGCTTTTTGAAAATGGGCGGGAGAAACGGAAGACTTCTTGGCGATGACGAAAAATCAAACGAAAATTAATTGAAATACTTCTTGACATTGATGTTTTGCTTCCGTATCTTTACAGGCTATTTGAATTTTGGGTTTGAGTTAATCGAACCCCGGCTTTTTGAAAAGAGGGTGTATGTGATGTTCAGATGAAATGAGTTTTAGAGCTTGGTCGTTAATGATTATAGCTCAGGATAAAAACAATTATGTAAATATAATTTACAATGGAGAGTTTGATCCTGGCTCAGGATGAACGCTGGCGGCGTGCTTAACACATGCAAGTCGTACGTGATCTCCGAGCAATCGGAGTGAAAGTGGCGAACGGGTGAGTAACGCGTAGATAACTTGCCTAAAAGTTTGGGATAGCTTCGGGAAACTGAAATTAATACCAAATGTGGCAATAAGTTTTTTCTTCTTGTTGTTAAAGGGGGCTTCGGCTCTCGCTTTTAGATAGGTCTGCGTACTATTAGCTTGTTGGTGAGGTAATGGCTCACCAAGGCGACGATAGTTAGCTGGTCTGAGAGGATGATCAGCCACACTGGGACTGAGATACGGCCCAGACTCCTACGGGAGGCAGCAGTGGGGAATTTTGCGCAATGGGCGAAAGCCTGACGCAGCAACGCCGCGTGACCGAAGAAGCATTTAGGTGTGTAAAGGTCTGTCGTGGGGGAGGAAAAAGGCAGATGTGAATAATATCTGCTGTTGACAGTACCCCATAAGAAAGCTCCGGCTAACTCCGTGCCAGCAGCCGCGGTAATACGGGGGGAGCAAGCGTTATCCGGAATCACTGGGCGTAAAGGGCGCGTAGGCGGATTTTTAAGTCAAATCTGAAAGTTAACAGCTCAACTGTTAAAGTGGGTTTGAAACTGATTATCTTGAGTGCGAGAGAGGAAAGCGGAATTCCTGGTGTAGCGGTGAAATGCGTAGATATCAGGAGGAACACCGGTGGCGAAGGCGGCTTTCTGGCTCGTAACTGACGCTGAGGCGCGAAAGCGTGGGTAGCAAACAGGATTAGATACCCTGGTAGTCCACGCCCTAAACGTTGTATACTTG
>DSDE01000379.1 GCA_011049095.1 Fidelibacterota bacterium | reverse complement strand
GGGCTGGCGTGTTCCCACCGATGAAGACTGGAAGAAGCTGGAAATCTATCTTGGTATGACCCAAAGTCAATCAAATAAAACCGGTTGGCGCGGCAGCGATCAAGGCAAGAAATTAAAGTCGAAAAGCGGTTGGGATGGCACGGATATTGCTGGGTTTGGCGCTCTTCCCGGCGGTTTTCGCAGCTACGACAATGGGAGTTTCTACACTGTGGGCTACAACGCCTACTTTTGGTCATCCAGTGAGGTCCTTAGTCACCACGCGTGGGGCCGGAGACTCTACGGTGACTACGAAGAGGTCGACCGTTACTACTACAGCAGGACATACGGTTTTTCGGTGCGCTGTGTCAGGGATTAGACTCTTCGACCCTTTACTGCGAAGCGCTTCAGCGCTGAGCAGCCGAATTTTCTGGAAAAATGGAGATCCGGACACCTCGACCTGTCCGTCCCCTGACGGATACATCCGATGCCGGTCATCGAGCGCCGCGACAGACACACATTCGGCAGGCTCAGTGCGGCGCTCGGTGACCGGGTAACATCACTCGGTGACCGGAGAACAGCGCGATCATCGAGTCCACCGCCGGTCGTCTTCCCATACCTTTCACCTCTCCATCCAGCCATTTTCCTTTCTCATTGAAGAAGGTTTTTATTTCCCGCCATTTTGCTTAATTTTCGTCGTGGAAAAAAGGAGTATCTATGAATAATCGTCTAATTAAGGGAATCATTGTTTTTCTCATCATTTTCAATACATCATTTGGGAGGGATTTGCAGCCCGATAATACTGTTTTTTATAATATGAAGGGATTTTTGGTCTCCATATTGACTCCTTCTGAACTAAATAAAGGCATTGGTGACAGCTATGGCAAGTGGTCAAATATTCAATATCCTGAAAAAGGTCTGATTGGGTATAACAACGGCGGTGTGCTAAGCATTTACAGCAGCTATCTGCCTCAAGGCGATAATCGTCTCTCCTGGAAAAGCCTGCAAATAGGCCCTGATGACAAAGTAAGTTTTGTCAATCCCAATATTGACATCACTGCATTGCCGGAGAAATCCGCAGCAGAGATGCTGCAAACGATTTCTGGAGATAAACTGCCTGGCTTGCTGAAGCTTATGGAGAAAAAAGATTCCCGCTGGCTCTGGCAGCAGGGAAACTGGCAAAATGTTTATCTGGAAGACGGTCAATTTATCCTTTTGAAACCCTGGCAAAACGCTGTAACGCATAAGAAACTTGCATTTTTACACAGCTCAAGACCTCAGCATGCCGAATGGATTCATGCTGGCGAGCTTATGTGGAACGAAAGCAACCGCCTGGTTTTTGGTAATATAGAGACGCTGGCGCTAAAGGAGCTGCTTTTTCCCGAATTTCAGTCATACAGCTTTTTACAGCGAAATCCACAGGACCGGGGGCTCATTGCGGCGATAGCTTCAGATAGCAAAAAAATGATCTTGCTGCTGATTGAGCGCAGCGGTGAGACTTACGAAAAGCTGGCAGAGCTTGACGGAGAATTTCTGACAGGCGAATGGAATCCGGGCGGGCAGGCTTTTCACTGGCTGGAGCAGCAAGGCAATACAGTAAAACTGCGCTCGGTGAATATTGCCAGCGCTCAAATCAATGAGATTGCGCTGCCGGCTGCTGAATTTGTTCCCACGCTAAGCTGCTCACCTGACGGACTGACGATTTTTCTGGTGAAAAAGGGTTTTTCACTTGTCAGGCTCAATCTCAGCAGCGGTCAATTTAATGAAATTCCCCTCACTTTTCGCAAAAGCGCCATCGAAAATTTGAGCAAAATTGCCTTCAGCGCCACGAAGCTTATAGAGCTGGGTGAGAAATTTTATCTCTATTTTCATTTGAGCATCGATGGACAAAGTGCGGTCTATGAGTATGAAATTTCCACAGACCTTTTAGAATATGACACGCTGCAGACAGAAAAACTGCCAAAGGTGAGCAATCACAATCATCTGCTATTTTACGAAGATATAGCGCCAATGGCTGATACCTATGCAAAATTTGCTATAGAGCTGAAAAGGGCAGAGGAGCGTTTTAATTACTATTTTGATTTTCAGGAGGAGCTAATTCGTTTGCCTGATAAAGCGTTTAACCCTGATAAAATCAGATATTTTGCCTATAATTGCGCCAATTTACAACTAAGAGGATTGCTGGATCAGTATAAAAAAATCGGCGGCGAGAGCATGAAAAAGATGCAAAGCGCGATGCAGGCTATGGTCAGTGAGTCCCAACGCATCAATGCCAAAATTAATGCAATGCAGCGAAAAATGATGAGCAATCCCCAGGCATTCAATACGGCTGATTTTGATATTTGGAAAGGTATTTTGGATGATTTTGAAAAGGCGCTGGATAAGGAAAAAGAGAATTATAAAAATAGGGTCGAAGCGCTGAATGAATCCATTGCCAGCCTGCAGACACTGAATAGTCAGTTTGCTGCTTTTCTTGAAAAGGAGCACCCGCCATTGCTTGAGAAAGCTCAGTCTTTGCGTCGGGATTTGAATGATTTGAAGCAAAAGACAGCTCAGCTCAGCTATCAGAAAGCCGATGAGGAATTGCTGAAATTATTCAATCGTGAATTGAAATGGTTTTTCCGCCAGACAGAAAACGCCGGCGACCTGCTCTTGCTGCAAATGATTCAGCTTGGGGATATTGAGACTTGCGAATATCAGGACTATTATTCTATGCTTATTGAGCAAGAAAAAGCCTGTCGTCAGGCGATTTTGCTTAGCGGCGATTTGCTAGAAAATTATGCTGAAATGGCAAATATTTTTAAGAGTGAAGACAAAAAGGGACATCGTCGCACCCTGTTGGCACATCTCCATTCCATTCGCCCAGCCCTTGATTTTGTTGAGCGTAATCAAGGTCATTTAGCGGCGCTCGATGAAGCGCTGAAATATTACCCGCCCAATTCAGAGCTCTGGTTTTGGCAGTATAATCGTATCTTTGAAGCGTGGAAAAAATATCTTGAGAATAAATAGCCCCAGAGGGGTGAGCGCCGTTACGGAAAAAGTGATTTTGCAGTTTGAGAATGGAAATCACTTTTATAGATTACCGGATATGAACTTAGCAGGAAAACTTAGGAGCAATTATGAAAATTCATAAGAGTATTTCATTGCTTATCCTCTCAGCCGTTATGCTGATGGGGGCAGTGCAGGTCAGCCCATTCACCACACAGTTTTCACTTGTGGGCGAAAATCGCAGTGAATTGAGCATTTCTATGAGTATCGGTGAAATAGAACATTTTATTGTCGAAAGCAAAGCTGGGAATTTTGCCGGGTTGGCAGTTCCTGGATACCACAGCTCAATGGAGGTGGGGATGCCCCAGCTTCCTATGATGAATAGTATTATTCAGGTTCCCATAGGGGCTGATTTACAGTTTGATATAATATCAGCAAAATATGAAGAGTTTTCTTTAAGCGAATTGGGAATTGATCTGCCTTTGATGCCGGTGCAGCCCTCCTTATCCAAAAGCCAGAATGCAGCCGATGTGGACTTTGTCATCAATCAGCAGGCCTATCAGACCAATGCATATTATGCTCCGCACGAGGGCAAAATCATCGATTTGGGCATTATGCGCCACGTCCGGCTGGCTCGTTTGGAAATTGCTCCCGTGCAGTATAATCCTGTCAGCGGCAAAATTCGGGTGATGAGCGCTGCTGAGCTGAAGGTGAGCTTTCCTAATGCCGATTTTTCAGCCGATGATAACATGCGGTCCCGCTATTATTCACCACATTTTGCCAATATTCTTAATAATCGCACGCTAAATGACAGAGCGGGCGAAGGACCTGAGCCTCTGCTGCGTAAGCCGGTGAAATATGTCATTGTCACACCTCAAAATTATCTGGCAACGATGCAGCCATTTATCGACTGGAAAGAGCAGATGGGCTATGATGTGATTGTGGCCACGACAGAATCTCTCGGTAACAATACGGCCATCAAAAACTATTTGCATGGGCTCTATAATAGCGCTACACCTTCTGATCCTGCCCCTACATTTGTCCTTTTGGTAGGTGATCATGAGCAGTTGCCGGCATTCAGCGGGTCAACTGGTGGACATATCACCGACCTGCCTTTTGTGGCTGTCACCAGCGGCGATTACCTGCCTGATATGCACATTGGCCGTTTTTCTGCACGCACCGTCGCCGAGCTGGAGCCGCAGGTAGAAAAAACCCTCTATTATGAGCAGTATCAAATCAGCGACCCATCTTATTTAAATGAAGTGACCCTGATTGCCGGATATGATTACAGTCACACTAACAGCCACGGCGTGCCGACTGTCAAATATGGACAAGAAAATTACTTTAATTCGATGAATGGCTTTAGCCAGGTCAATGAATTTATCGGCGCCGGAAATAGCAGCGCCATCGTCCAGACTG
>DSDE01000093.1 GCA_011049095.1 Fidelibacterota bacterium | reverse complement strand
GTCGGGTGTGATTCAATGGTATTATGGCTTGACGGAATATGATTTCTACACCGTGCTTTTTGGTGTTGGGCGAGCAATTGGTGTTTTGGCCAATATCACGTGGGACCGTGCGCTTGGCTATCCCATTGAGCGGCCAAAATCCATCACAACTGCTATGATTGAGAATATTGTAGCAAAATAACTATAAGAAAACATAAAAAAAAAGCGGCCTTTTAAGGCTGCTTTTTTTTATGTTTTCTTAAAATAGAAGGGAAATCAGTTAGATTTGATAACCCATAGTTTTACTTCAGCTTTAACCTCAGGGTGGAGCTTAACAGGAATGACATAAACGCCTAGTGCTTTGATGGGCTCATCAAGCATAATGGTATGACGATCAATGTCATAGCCTTTTTCCTTTAGCAGGTCAGCAATATTTTGATTTGTGACAGAGCCAAAAAGCTTATCCTCTTCACCTGCGATGACACTGGCTGTGATGGAGACATTATTGAGACGAGATGCAAGTTTTTCGGCGGATCTTTTTGCGGCTTCTGCTTTGCGGGTTTTCAGCGCCAGCTCATCTTCTACCATTTTTATTGCGGCCTTTGTCGCTAAAATGCCCAATTGCTGGGGAATAAGAAAGTTGCGGCCATAGCCATCTTTAACATTTATGATTTCTCCGGCTTTGCCTACTTTATCGACATCTTCTTTCAGTAAGATTTTCATTTGCTAACTCCTTTTAGTTTTGGGTCACGTCAAAGGAATAGGGAAGAAGGGCGATATTTCTTGCCCTTTTTATCGCCGTAACCAATTCTCTTTGATGTTTAGCACAGGAGCCGGTTACCCGGCGTGGTATGATTTTGCCCTGTTCGGTGATGAAGCGCCGCAGGGTTTTGTAGTCTTTATAGTCTATTTCAACTTTGTTTTCACAAAATTTACAGACCTTCTTTTTGCTGATAAAAGCCATATTTCACCTCTTTGATTGCTTTTTAATAATAGGAATTTTCATCATAATCAGAATCACTTAGCTCGCTGCTTATATAAGCGTCACTGATGCTGCTCTTATTCAGGTAGTCAAGAAACTGAATTTTGCGGGCTTTGATTTCTACAATGTTGCGATAACCATTGTCGGAATGCAGTTTTCTGCTTTGCAGCTCTCCAGTGACCAGAATTGTACTGCCTTTGCTGAGATTGTCTCGGCAGCTCACAGCCAGATTGTCCCAGGCAACAACACCAACGAAACAAACATCTTCTTTGACCTGCCCATTTCGGTCTTTAAACCGTTTATTGGAGGCAATGTAGAAATTGACAACTGGTATGCCGGATTGTGTTTCGCTGTATAGTGGATCATTAGTCAGGTTTCCGACGATAATCACGTGATTCAGGTCTGGGACACGTAATTCAGGCATAATGATCCAATCTAATTTTTGTCTGCCGCAGGTTCACTATCTTCAGATTCGTTTTGGACATAGCTTGCTGGCTCAGCATCTTCATCATCCTCAACGATATAGTCCTCAGGAACGGCCGCTTCATCATCATCACGCGTTATATACTTTTTACCAATTTCAGGTGCAGTTTCCAGCTTGACTATAAGCTGGGAAAGAAGGGCGGGCTGAAGAAGCATCCAGGCGTTTAATAGTTTGACAATTTTTGGCTCCCCTGAGAAATGGATCAGCATATAGGTGCCGATGCGCAATTTATCAATGGGATATGCAAGCCGGCGCTTGCCCCAGTCGGTGACATTCAAAATTTCACCGCCCTGCTTTTTGATCTCATCCGTCACTGCGTCCACAACGCTTTGAAGGCGCTCCTGCTCATAGTTTGGATGAACAATGAATAGGGTTTCATAATACCGCAAGTTCATTCTCCTTTCGATGTTTCATATTTTTATATTTCATTTTATCAATTAGATCTGATGCCATGCTTTAAGAATAGGCGCTAGCACGAGAGAAACCACAGACATCAGCTTGATAAGTATATTCAGTGAAGGGCCAGCAGTATCTTTAAATGGGTCTCCAACGGTGTCGCCTACAACAGCAGCTTTGTGAGCGTCGCCACCTTTTCCGCCAAAATGGCCGCTTTCAATGTGTTTTTTGGCATTATCCCAGACACCGCCGGCATTGGCCATAAAGATAGCCATCAGCACGCCACTGACAGTAACCCCCGCCAAAACGCCGCCTAGCATCTCAGGATCAATAAATCCGACGACAACGGGCACGACAATGGCAAGAAGTCCAGGCACAACCATTTTTTTAATAGCTGCATTGGTAGAGATATCAACGCATCGCCGGAAATCTGCTTCAGCTTCACCAGTCATCAGCCCTTTTATTTCACGAAACTGTCTGCGAACCTCTTCAATCATAGCAAACGCAGCATCGCCGACAGCATTCATAGCCAGCGCGCTGAAAAGGAAAGGAAGCATACCGCCGACAAGAAGTCCGGCCATAATTTCTGGGCGGGTGAGATCAATTGATTGAATACCCAGCGTGGTTTTATAGGCGCTGAAGAGTGCAAGAGCAGTCAGCGCTGCCGAACCGATAGCAAAGCCTTTGCCTATGGCGGCAGTGGTATTGCCAACGGCATCTAGTTTGTCTGTTTTACGGCGAACATCTTTGGGCAGTCCTGCCATTTCTGCAATACCACCGGCATTATCAGCAATAGGACCATAGGCATCAACTGCCAACTGGATGCCGATTGTGGTTAGCATTCCCAATGCGGCAATGGCAATACCATAGAGGCCGGCGCTTTGGAATGCGATGATAATAGCTGAGCTGAGTACAATTATGGGCAGGGCTGTGCTTTTCATGCCCACACCCAGACCGGCGATGATATTGGTTGCAGAACCGGTTTGACTGGCTTTAGCCACATTATGTGCAGGTTTTTTGCTCTCACCAGTGTAATATTCTGTAATTATTCCGATTAGCAGCCCGGCCGCAAGTCCGGCAATGGTGGCAAAGAAAACACCTTGCGATGTATAGAAATCTGTACCATTCATAGTAAAGCTGTCTTTTGGGAGTATATTCCGTATGATGAACCAGCTTGCAAGCAGCATCAGGATTGCCGCTCCAAATTCTCCTTGGTTCAGCGCTTTTTGGGGGTTGCCGTCTTCTTTTGCTTTCACTAAAAAGGTGCCGGCTATACTGATGAGGATTCCAGCGCCTGCCAGGATGAGCGGCAAGAGTACAAAGGAGATATTATAGCTATTTTGGACAGTGATAACAGCTCCTAAAACCATGGAGCCAATGATACTTCCCACATAGCTTTCAAAAAGGTCTGCTCCCATACCAGCAACATCACCGACATTATCACCGACATTATCGGCAATGACAGCAGGGTTGCGAGGATCATCTTCTGGAATACCTGCTTCAACTTTTCCAACCAAATCTGCCCCAACATCGGCAGCTTTGGTATATATTCCACCGCCGACACGGGCAAAGAGAGCGATAGAGCTAGCACCCAGACTAAAGCCATTTAAAACCGGCAGGAGCAGATCCTGGACCATCTCCGAGTTGCTAAATTCTATGCCAAATAATTTAGTGTAGAAAATGAAAAGGAGACTGAGTCCACCCAATCCTAAACCTACCACACTCATTCCCATTACCGATCCGCCGGTAAAGGCTATATTCAGCGCTTGAGAAAGGCTGCTTCTGGCCGCTTCTGTGGTGCGAACATTGGCAGAAGTCGCCACTCGCATACCGATGAAACCAGCTAAAGCACTGCTTAAAGCGCCGACAACAAATGATAGGACAACAAACCGGAGATTAGATTGATTGCCGATAAAAAGCAAGACAGCCACAGCCAGCACAAATACCGATAAGACACGGTATTCACGACTAAGAAATGCCATTGCGCCATCCCGTATGTTTTTAGCGATGGTCCTCATTTTATCTGTGCCGGTTTCTTGTTTTTCTATCCATTGTGCTTTCCAAAAAGCAAAAATGAGAGCTGTCAGTGCGCTGACAGGTATCAATGTGAGCCATAGCCAGGCTTGCTTCATTTATCTGTTCCCTCCTCAGATAATTCAATTTTCTGTGTGCGGCGGTTATAGTGATTCATCGCACTTACTGTCCCAAATCTTAACCAGTGAAGCGCTGCTTCTGCTGCGGTGTGTAGCATCTCTTGCACCGGCGCTTCTTCATCAGGCTTAAACCGCATCAGGACATAATCTTCAGTGGCCAAATCCCTTCGCCAGGCAGTATTGATACCTAAGCGCAAGCGGGGGATTTCTGTATCGGGAAGCATATTCATTATTGATTGCATTCCCTTATGACCGGCGTCACTCCCGTTCGGTCTTAAACGAAGCTGCCCCAGCTCAAGATCAAGATCATCCAGAATAATCAATAGATCGTGCGGCGCTATCTTATAATAACTGCTGATTTGTTGCGCTGCAATACCGCTTCTATTCATATAGCT
>DSDE01000052.1 GCA_011049095.1 Fidelibacterota bacterium | reverse complement strand
GTCTGATTCTCTCGGCAAATTGTGCTTCTTCACCCATGCTGACCCAAACATCTGTGTAGATAAGATCAGCATCTTTAACGCCTTCTTCAATAGATTCTGTCAGAAGTATGCTTCCTCCATTTTCGGCTGCCAGAGCAGACATTTCATCTGACAGCTCTTTTTCCGGGAATAGAGAAGCCGGGGCGACAATGCGGAAATTGAGCCCCATCTTAGCAGAGCCAATCATCAGCGAATTGGCCATATTGTTGCGGCCATCACCCACATAAGCCATAGTAATGCCCTTCAAGCGGCCAAAATTTTCCTGAATGGTGAGGAGATCGGCTAAAACCTGTGTAGGATGAAATTTATCGGTAAGGCCGTTCCAGACTGGCACACCGGCATATTTGGCAAGCTCTTCGACGGTCTCATGTTTAAAACCCCGGAATTGGATGCCGTCAAACATTCTGCCTAAAACCTTAGCTGTATCAGCCACCGACTCTTTTTTACCGAATTGAATATCATTTTTCCCCAGATATTCTGGATGTGCCCCTTCATCTATCGCCGCTACTACAAAAGCGCAGCGAGTACGAGTGCTGGCTTTCTCAAAAAGCAGAGCAATATTTTTATTTTCCAGGTTGCGAGCAAAGATTCCTGCATATTTGTCTGCTTTCAGTTTGGCAGAGAGGTTTAGCAAAAAGCTGATTTCATCGGGGCTGAAGTCTTTCAGGGTTAGCAGGTGACGACCTTTGAGATTGAATGCCATTTTAGTCTCCTTTATTTTATTTTTATAGAATATATCTGCTTAGATCATCATTCGCTGCGATATCATCTAGGGCTTTATGGACTTCTTCAGCGTTGATTATGATCTCTTTTTCGATATCAGGGGCTTCAAACATTACAGTGTCAAGCAGTCTGGTCATTATGGTATGCAGTCTGCGGGCACCGATATTTTCTGTCTTTTCATTTACATCGGTAGCTTTTTCAGCAATGGCCTGCAGGGCATCATCGGTTATTGTGAGGTTGATGCCTTCCGCAGCCAGCAAGGCCTGATACTGTTTCAAGAGAGCATTTTGAGGATGGGTGAGAATACGGACAAAATCTTCTGTTGTAAGGCTATCCAGCTCGACACGAATGGGAAAACGCCCCTGCAACTCAGGAATCAGGTCTGAAGGTTTGCTCATATGAAAGGCGCCTGCCGCAATAAAGAGAATATGATCGGTTTTTACCACGCCATATTTTGTATTGACTGTTGATCCTTCCACGACTGGCAGCAGATCACGCTGGACGCCCTGCCGACTCACGTCAGCGCCATGTCCGCCGCTTGATGCGGCAATTTTGTCTATTTCATCAAGAAAGATGATCCCGGCATTTTCGGCGCGGCTGATGGCTTCCTGATAGACTTTATTTTTGTCCACCAGCTTCTCTGCCTCTTCCTGAATGAGAAAGCGGCGGGCATCTTTCACACTTAGCCTGCGCTGTTTCTTTTTACTGCCAAAAAGATTAGACATTGTCTCACTGAGAAAATCAGCGGTTTCATCAAAGCCTCCGCCCAAAGGTCCCATAATGGATATGCCAGCATTGACTTTTGGCTCTTTGATGTCAATTTCTATTATTTTATCTTCAAACTGCCCCTTTTTGTACATATTACGAAGTTTTTCTCGGGTTTTTTCCATTCGTTCTTCTTCTTCAGGGTTTTGGAGGCCACTCTTTTGAATAGGAAAAAGTTTGCTGAGAATTCTTTCTTCTGCGGCAGCTTCTGCTTTTTCCCAAACAGCATCTTCATATTCTTTTTCCACCATACTGACGGAATAATTTAGGAGGTCACGAATCATCGATTCTACATCACGGCCCACATAACCGACTTCGGTGAATTTTGTTGCTTCAACTTTAATGAAAGGCGCTCCCGCAAGATTGGCCAGGCGGCGGGCAATTTCTGTTTTTCCTACGCCCGTTGGCCCTATCATAATGATATTGTTTGGAAGAATTTCCTCCCGCAGTTCATCGGTAACTGCTTGTCTGCGCCACCGGTTTCTCAAGGCAATAGCTACGGCTCGCTTGGCTTTATCTTGTCCGACGATATACTTATCAAGTTCAGTAACTATTTCTTTTGGTTTCATATAATCAATCATTTAAGCTCCAGTAAATTAATGTTGGTGTTGGTGTAGATACAGATTCCGGCAGCAATTTCCAAAGATTTTTGGGCAATTTCGGCAGCTGTGAGTTGCGGCGCTCCCTCTTTCAGGGCACGGGCGGCAGCCAAAGCATAAGGTCCACCGCTTCCGATGGCAAAGATTCCATCATCCGCCTCCAAAACATCGCCTGTACCGCTGAGGAGGTAGCCTTTTTCCTGATTCATAACCACCATCATTGCTTCGAGTCGGCGGAGGTATTTGTCATTTCGCCAGTCTTTTGCTAACTCTACAGCAGCGCGGGTCAGGTTGCCTTTATATTCTTTGAGTTTGGTTTCAAATTTCTCAAAAAGTGTAAATGCATCTGCACCAGCTCCGGCAAATCCACTGAGGATTGTACCATCATAAAGGGTTCGTACTTTCATTGCTTTATGTTTCATAATTGTGTTGCCCAGGGTCACTTGCCCGTCTCCGGCAATAGCGGCTTTTCCCTGGTGAATAATTCCTAAAATCGTTGTGCTGTGTATGTTTTCCATTATAAAATCTCTCTTCTTAGACGGGCTATCGGGATATTTAACTGCTCACGGTATTTGGCGACTGTGCGGCGGGCAATTTTAAATCCTGCTTTTTCCAGCTCTTTAACAAGCTTTTCGTCATTTAGTGGTTTATGTTTATTTTCCTTGTCCACGATTTCTTTGAGGGTCTTTTTAATCAGTCGGGTGCTGACATCTTCGCCGTCGCTGTCCTTCATTCCTTCAGTGAAGAAGTATTTCAGCTCAAAGAGTCCCATAGGAGACTGGACATATTTACCGTTGGTGACACGGCTGATGGTGGAGATATCCATACTGACCTCTTCGGCAATGTCTTTTAAAATCATTGGTTTGAGGGCGTCAGGTTCTCCGCGGAAAAAAGCTTCTTGCTTTTGAATGATGGCAGCCATTACTCTGACCATTGTTGTTCGTCGCTGGTGAATAGACTGAATAAACCATTTCGCTGATTCAAGTTTTTTACTGAGATAATCTTTTGTGGCTTTATCAAGTTTTTGACGATTTCTTATCATCTCTTCATAGGAGCGGGAGAGACGCAACTCAGGAATGTGGGCATCATTGATGACAATGGCAAATTCCCCATCTTCTTCAGTTACAATAAGATCGGGTATGATGTAATGGTTGCTAAAGTTTGATTCAGTGCCACCTGGTTTGGGATTTAGTTGCGAAATGACCTGAACAGCGTATCGAAGATCATCTTCATCAATATTCATTTCCTTCATTATGGCTTCGTAGCGGTGATTGGCAAAATCATCAAAATGTTTTTCCAGTATTTCGATAACATAGGGTTCTTCAAAGTTTGCCTTTAGTTGAATGAGCAGGCATTCCCTTAGATCACGGGCGGCAATTCCCACAGGATCCATCATCTGGACAATTTTTAGCACCGCTTCCACTTTTTCTTCGGGCAGTTCAAGGTTGTAGGCAATGTTTTCTATCGGTGTGAGCAGATAGCCTGAGTTATCCAGGTTCCAAATTATTTCTTCAGCAATGCGTATGTCTTGATTTTCCAGTCCGCTGGTTCGCACTTGTTGCAGGAGTTTATCTGTGAGAAAGCTCTCTTCCGCGATGGGAGTCTCAAGCTCTTCTCTGCTGGCGTCAAAATCAGATTTTGGTGTAAACTCATTTTTTCCATAGCGGTCAAAAACGGCTTCCCAGTCATAGTCAGGGTCTTCATCAGTTTTCTTGTCTTGTTCCAGTTGCCGGTTTGCTTTTGCTAGTGTGGCTTCATCGTCTATCTCCAGAACTGGGTTGTTTTCCAATTCCTGCTGGATACTGGTTTCCAGCACCTGCATCGGGAGTTGAAGCAGGCTGCTGAGGAGTATCTGCTGCGGTGTAAGTTTTAATGTTTGTTCTTGTGTGAGTCCCAGGCGCATAATCTATCCTTTGTTCTCAGCGGTCTAGTTTAAAATTTGTTCCCAAATAGAGCCGTCTTGCATCTGGGTCATTAGCGAGGAATTCTGCAGTGCCTTCCCGTAGAATACGGCCCTCGAAAAGAAGATAGCTTCGATCAGTAATGGAGAGGGTTTCGTGGACATTGTGGTCGGTGATAATAACGCCAATGTGTCGTTTTTTTAGATCGCGAATAATACTTTGAATGTCTTCCACAGCAATGGGGTCCACGCCGGCAAAGGGTTCATCCAGCAGAATAAAATCGGGCTCAGAGGCCAATGCTCTGGCGATTTCTGTCCTGCGTCGCTCACCGCCGCTAAGGGTGCCCCCTTGATTTTTTCGAATGTGTATGATACG
>DSDE01000460.1 GCA_011049095.1 Fidelibacterota bacterium | reverse complement strand
CGGTCAGTGAAAAGTATTTTGCTGAAATATTTTATCATTTTGATGCTTGGCAGTTTCTCAATATTTGCTGATGATCTTTCTGAGACTGTCTATTTTCCCGGAGAAGATCATGAAATTACAGTAATCCAGATTAAAGGAAGAGAGCCAGGCAATACAGTTATGCTTCTGGGGGGAATTCAGGGCGATGAGCCTGGCGGGTATCTTTCTGCCGATGCTTATTTGGATATACGATTGAGGAAAGGCAACCTCATTGTGATACCCCGCTCTAATCTGCCGTCTATTCTCAATAATACGAGGGCTGTGAATGGCGATATGAATCGTCGCTTTGGAGAGCATCCGCCAATTGATTATGAAGATGAGGTCGTCGCGATAATTAAAAAATATATGCAGAAGTCTGATCTTTTTCTTAATCTCCACGATGGCTGGGGCTTTTACAACCCCGTTTATATTGATAAAAATCGAAATCCAAGGCGATTTGGCCAAAGCATTATCATAGACGCAGAGTCCTATGAGCATAATGGAAAAAAAATCGAGCTGATGAACTTGGCGCAAGAGGTGCTTCGTTTAACAAATGCCAATATATCTGATACTTTGCTCCACCTGCACCTGATGAATACAAAAACAATGGACCCCAATACGCCATTTCCTGATATGAAGCTGACAGCCACATACTATGCACTCACGCAATGCGGAATACCTGCTTTTGGCGTGGAAAGTTCTAAAAATATCGGCAGTGACACTGATAAAGCCCTATACCATATCTATGCCATCAATGCCTTCCTGAAACTTTTTGATGTGATTCCCGAGTTCCCATTTTTACCCTATTATCCAGCAAGAAACTGTGAAAGCTTCATACGAGTCAATGAAGAAAAAGAGAAGATTTATCGTGCTGGAGATACCCTGTTTTGCGATATGGGCGACAATATTCAGATTACCGGCTATAAAGCCATACCCCATAGGGGAATCTTTTTTGACATCAGCGGCACCGGAACAAGCAATGATCTTTACCGTAAGGTAACGATTCGAAAAGAGCACGAGATCACCATCAGGCAAGATTCACATATCATCGGAAAAATCCATATTCTGCCCCGCAAAGAGAGCCAGCGCTTTCTCCGCTATCTTTTTACCGTAAACGATGAAAATATTCTACTTAAAGAGGGTGAAACATTGAATCTCAGGCCTGCCGATAAGTTTATTATTGTAGAGGTCATCAGCGAGTTGTTTGATTCTAAAGAGGTTAAAGTCAATTTAAAGGGCTGGGTTCCCTCAATGTCCAGTAATCCTGGAGAAGACAGGGGATACACTATTCGAGGTAGTGAGCTTAATTGGAAAAAATATTCTGTTTATGGAAAAGGCAGGGTTTACCCGGTGGTCACGCTTCTCAATAATGAAGAGATCAGTACTGTTTATATTTCAGTGGACCATCCTTTGCCATGATACGTATTTTATACATTTCTCCAGAAAATACCGTCGGAACGCTCACACTTTGGAAAAAGTATCACGAGAGACAGGGGAATTATTGCCGAACCATCACGTTTTTTCCAGCAGCAGCGGCATTCCCTGAAGATATTTGCCTCCATTTGCCCCTGATCAGCACAAATCTCACCTATCGCAAGATTCGTCATCAATTGCAGCATCTTTGGTATCAGCGCGATCCACAAAGCCCCCTCGAAGGGAGGCCGCCTCTGTGGAAAAGTTCAGGCCTGGCCGAATCACTCTGGTTTCAATTTCGCGATTTTGTATGGTCTTTTTATGTTGAAAAGGCCATTGAAAAATATAAGCTTTATGATTTTGATATTTATCATTTTGAATGGGGACTTGATTTTTTTCGAGACCTGCGCTTTGCTCGAAGAGTCAAGGCTTCTGGGAAAAAAATTATCAATAGCTACCACGGCCAGGATATGCGTAATCGAGGCGTCTTGGCTGAAATGGATGCGATGGCAGATTTGCGTCTTAGCTCCGAGCTGGACCTGTTAGAGCTGCATCCCAAACTTAAATACCTTTTTTTGCCCTTTGATGCATCACTTATCACGCCAAAAGAAAAAAAGATAAATAAACCACTAAAGGTTTGCCACGCAACGACCAATCGCTATTTTAAGGGCAGTGAACATATTATCGCTGTCTGCCAGAGGCTTGAGCGCCTAGGGCAGATTGAGTTTATACTCATAGAAAACCAGCCCCACTCTAGGGCGATGGAGATGAAAGCCGCATGCGATGTGAATATTGATCAGCTTACAGACCTTGGCGGCTGGGGATATGGTATGAACAGCGTAGAATCTCTCGCAATGGGTATGTGTACTCTGGCCTATCTCAACCCCAAATATGAGGCGTTTATTCCAGACCACCCTTTTGTGAATACTACGCCAGAAACATTGAATGATAATTTGCTGAAATTGGCAAAAAACCCGGAACTGCTATTAAAAAAGGGGCAGGAGGGCAGAAGCTGGGTACTGAAATACCACGATATAGAGGCTTGTGGAAAACAGTTGTATCAATATTATGAAAGTATCGGGGCTTTATGAATGATTTGCCCCATATTAGTGCCCTGATTCCCAGCTACCAGCGGGCGCATCTGCTGATGCAAACCCTTAAATCGGTTCAGGCATGCAATTATCCCCCTGGCAAATTCCAGATTATTATTGTAAATGACGCCTCCACTGACGAGACCCACGAGCTATGCAGTAAGCTGAAAGAAATCATATATTTGCGTCATGATAAAAACCGGGGCCGAGCGGAAACAAGAAATACAGGTCTTGCTGCCGCGACTGGAGACATTATCTTCTTTATCGATGATGATCAGGTTTTACCGCCTCACTATTTTCTTGCCCATATCGCATCTTATCAGGCCAATCCCCGATGCGTTGCCACTGTTGGACAATATCGTACGCCTGCGCCATATCGGGATGCCTGGGGTATTTATTTAGAAAATAGGGGGCCAGTTCGTTTCTCCATAAATAAACCCCTGTCGGCAAAATATTTCCAGGGTGGTAATGTCAGTGTACGAAAAATAATTATTGATAAATGCGGCGGCTTTGATCCGCTTTTTGATAAATATGGTGGTGAAGATGCCGATCTTGGCCAGCGAATCCGGCAGTATGGAGAAATTTGTTTCTGCAGTGACGGATATAGTTATCATCATGGTATCCCGTCGCTGGAAAAACAGCTTCTGCGCCTGGAAGATTTTGGAAGAGATGGCTTGAAAAAGCTGATGCAGAAACACCCCGCCCTGGAATCTGAATATCGAATTGGACTTTTTAAAAAGCCTTGGTCCTTCATTTGGAATGGCCTGATTTTTCGCTTTTGTCGCTCGACATATAAAATTTGGCCTCAGTGGGTGGCAAATTTTTGTTTCAGCTACATGATCGCCTACAGGGTTTTCATCGGCTACAAAGAGAGCTTGAAAAAGAGCTGACAATTTGAATTTCAAAATAAATTATTTTTCCCATTAAACTTTTCTCTGTTGATAGCTTTTTGGAGTTTTTTAAGTTGAGCCTCATGCAGAAATTGCTTTTTGGATAAAAGTCCCCGATTTATAAACTTTATAAATTTCGTAATCCCATAATAAACAATATTTCTGGATTCTAATCCTCCGATGCGGTATGCTTTAGGATTTTCGGAATGGGCTTAAAGTTTGAATTTTACCACATCTGTCCAAAATAAATTTTTGCCATCCATAAATTGGATTATACTGCTTGTCTTAATCCGGGCCTTCACAAGTTCGGGAAAAAGAAGATTGTGTTTGAAGGCGGACAAGAGACGTGGCGCACTGAGGAGTAGAAATCTTGAGCCTACGAGATTGATTTTGGCTTGTACAGCTTTTTACGCTCTCACAAATCCTGTTTCCCACGTCTTCCCCGACACCGTGAAAGAATATTTCACAGGGTATCACAGCCCCGGTCACTGATTCGTCAGCTGACGGACGAAAGTTTGCCGAATTTGGACCTGTCCGACGCCAGACGGATCAAGCCAAATTAAGAAGGTATTGATATGCACTGTAAATGATAATTTGGGGGATTAAAATGAGAATACTGATAGTTTTTATTTTTGAAACGTTGTAAACAAAGCGCTGAAATTAACTTTCCAGATTATTTAGGACAGCAGTGGAATTTTACCTCAAATATTTCTTGACAAATTAATTATTTTTCCATAAGCTCTTTTCGTAGGATATTTGAAATTTAGGAAAATGACCGGCAAGGGTAGCAATTTGAAAATATTTTTTCTCACACCAAACGAAGAGCTAATCGCGACGGAATTGATGCATGAGAATGGTTGGACATGGAAAATCTATGGCAATAGTCTAAATTTTAACAAATTAGATAACATTAAAACATCGCTTCCGGTTCTGCGTCGTTTTCTTGAGGAGTCTGGTGTGCTAAGTCAGATTGGAACGCGACGCTATGGAGTGATTCTCTAT
>DSDE01000288.1 GCA_011049095.1 Fidelibacterota bacterium | reverse complement strand
GGCGCTTTTTCGAGAATAGCAACTAAACGGCGGACATTTTCCCGATAGCGGTGAGGATATTCAATTTTCAGCTCTAAGTTAAGAATGGGCTCTTGCGGTAGAGCAGCCAAAACTTGCTCGAGAAAGGGAAGCCGAGATTCAGTATTCCGTTTTTGATTAAGATGAGTCTCAATATCATGGCGAGACATTTTTCTCAAATCAAGCCGAGATTGCTTTTCATCGCTGATGTAAAAATCGTGATGAACGACATAATGAGCATCGTTGGTGAGAATGAGATCCAATTCAATGGCTTTGGCTCCCAGCTCCAGCGCCTTTTGAAAGGCTAAAATAGTGTTTTCCGGATAATAGGCTGAGGCGCCGCGATGGGCGTAAACTAAAAGCTCTTTCGCTGAACGTGATTTTGTGCTGCTCATGAATGGATTGCCCGTCTATTTTGCACCGTTGACCTTTAAGCTTGGGTGATTAAGATCGGCATAGCCAATATTAATACTTTGGTTTAGTGTGCCCATAAGAGCCCAGGCAAAGCTGGCATAAACTCGAAAGTCGGGAGAGCGGTAATCAAAAAACTGACCGGCCGGCGAAAATGGCGATCCGCTAAACTGTTTTATGCCTGTTCCTTTTCGACCCTTGTCCCACTGCCATTCAGTAATATCACTGCCCCTTTCTCTCGAGATGCTTTCCAGCGTCATTTCAGCTGCCTTGTCAAGCTGTAGCGCCATTGGTTTGGCAAGCTTCTTGCCGAGATCATCCCACCAGATGCTATATGGATTCGCCAGCATTCTCTGAATTAATTCCCAGGCCCACATGGGGTCTCTGCCAATAATCTCCATCAAAAAAGGAGCGATGCGCGCCATATCATCGGCAAATATCACCTCGAGAAGTGAATAAATATAGGTATGAAGCAATCTAGGAACAATACTGCCGGCTCTCTCCGTGAAATCCCAGGAAAGCAGATGGCTTTTAATGAGTGAATCGCTAACAGAATGTGAAAAGCTTTCTATAATTTCTGCGCATGCCGGATTAAGCTGCTCTAGCTGAAGCCGCTTTAACAACGTTAAGTCGAAATTCCCTTCATCAGCCAGCGCCTGATTCAGTGATTGTGAAAGGGGATTTTCTGCTAAGGATTGTGCGATATTCCCAGGCAAAATCAGCACTAATGGATTTTGTATTTGGCTGACTGGCCGAGAAATCATCTGATTTGAGCTGTCACTGGGGTCCAGTTTGCAATTGTAGCTTAAGACCTCTTTTTCGCTATCAAATACCCAGCCTGTAAATCTGCTTGTGAAATAGGAATTATCATCTTTATTTAGAATGCTGAAAGGCAGAATATTTGTATCATCTTCCGGATGCCAGCGCAGGAGCAGGCCGTACTGAGCCGCTTGATTTTCAGTATCCCACTGATAGGAAAGCAATGTACCATTTGCAGATTCTTTTCGGATTTTGTGTGAATTCTTATCTTGGATGATTTGAAAAGGACGCCATTCTTTATCAATCCAAAAATATTCCCCATCTGGAGAAATGAGCAGAGATTCCAGTTCCCAGTTGATATAACCCGGACTGATTGCCCACAAGCGGGATTCGCTTTTGCCACTCCAAAAGCCCGGGATACCCAGCAGGCTCTTTCCCCATATTTTTTGTCCGTCAATATGGGTCTCCATAATGAGACTATGTTGATTGACATTCAATTTTTCATACTCTAAGTGGAGTATAGATAATCCCTGATCAATATGTTTTTTAGGGCTGAAAATGGTCCAAAACCGGATGGGCGGCTCAGGGCTGAGAACTTCTTCTAAAAACTGGCTGTTTTGCAAGCAGGCGCTGAGAATAGGCAGTGTATTTACTTTTGGAAAGGGCAGTGAGTCCAGCTCAGCGCCAATCAGTTCACCGACGGCATTTTTTCCATAATAGCGGCCAAGCTCGTTGATAAAGAGATCTTTTTCCATTGGCGCACTGTTTTGCCAACGTTTGAAAAGCAGGATAGCTAAACTGTGTTCTGCCTTCCAGGGCTCCGGCTGGATTTTTCGCAATCGAAACGAGAGGCGATTAGATTCGGCCCAGTGATTGACGCCCCGGCTGAAATCACTGAGAAAAGCCTGCTCATCTGGACTCAGCAGTCTCAAAATTTCCTTTGCCTTGTGACTGATATTCAGCAAAAAAAAGTTTTTATCAAGTGAAAGGTATTTTTCTGCTGCCATTTCTGAAAAATTTCCCTGAATAATCGCCCGCAGCTTTATCATTTCAGAATAACCATACATCGCATGGAGATATCCTTCTGCAAAATAGTGGTCTCTGATGCAATCAGCAGTAATTTGGGGAAAAGGGCCCCGCGTATCAATTAATATGGGGGACTGATAGACAATCTGCGCTTGATCAGGAATCTTTTCTCGCTGCCAGACTGTAGTAAACCCTAAAAAACTAAGGGCAAAAACTAATGTGAGAATCAATCCCCAAACCAGTAAAATCCGATCTTTTTTTGTCAATTTATTTCCTGATTATCTCGCGCATGCTCACTCATTAGTCTCATCAAAGGTATCGTTTGTCCAAATCTCTTCTCTGAGCATATATTCGTAGGGACTAAGTTTTGTATAATGTCCTGGCACGATAAAATGATCTTTCAAAATTTTATCCCGACTAATTGTAAGTGTATTAACAATATTGGCGGCAGGATTCAGCAAGTCGCCTATAACATCTATATAATCGTGGTCAATAATGATTATGCCGCGTTGGCGCAGCTTGTTGACCTCTGCTTCGATTTGGTCAGGAACAGTTATTCCCAGAGAATTTTTTCGGGCATCCGCCATGATATCATTCATTTTGCTTTCAATCTTATCCAGTTTGCCGGCGCCAAGCTCCTTTTCCACTGCTTTTTTCAGGTCTGGAGAAACCCATAGCTCCCGAGTCAGTTTATCTCCGAGATAGATTTTATATTGCTGCAGTGAAAATCCTGCTTCAGTATGGCTTTTTCCTTTCTCAATCCTGACCGAAAGATTAGATTCCTGGCTCATTCCCCCCTGAATCATCCGCTCTATCATTGCTTGTGCTTCTGATTGACTGATACCCTGCTCGGCTGCCACAACCTCTATCATTCTTGCTTTGACAGAAGCTGTATATTCGGTGATGGCTTTTTCATAATCAGCAATAGAAGCCTGGAAGTAAATTTTTAACCCATGGTGAATGCTGGTGAGGCTTTCTGCATGATAATCCATAATCATCGAGATATTTTCCTGGAGAGTCGCCATTTTGCCGTCTTTGATATATTGCTGAAAATCTCCGTACTCATCAGTATATGCAATGGTAAGGTCTCCCATAGCCTTTCCCCAAAAAACAGCAAACAGAATTAATACACTGATTGTCTTTCTCATAATCACTCCTTTTCCATCCGCTAAAAGTAAAGCGAAATAGTGACATTGTCCAATAACAAATAGCCGCAAAAAGCTCTTTTCGAAAAAAGCTTGAGGCTGGGCAAAATCAAAATTAAAAAGAGTTGGGTATATTCAGTCACGAAACCTCGAGTAAATTGGTGAAAAATCTGGCAAGAACAATTCACCATTTGACGATCCTCACCTTTATTCGACTGATCCCGTCAGGTGTATTGCCCTTCCAGCATTTGGGCCACTGCTTCGTCAAAGAGTTCTCTTTTCTGCACCCGGTCAAAAGCGGCATAGAGATCGGGAATGCGCACCCGGCGCTTCATATCACCGTGATAATCTTCCACAATCTGTCCCCGATGCATCATTATAATGCGGTCTGGCAGGTCCACTGCTTGCTGCATTGAGTGGGTAACCATCAGGGCCGTGAGCTTTTCCTGGTCAATAATCTGCTTGGTGAGCTCGGCCACTTTGGCGGCGCTTTTGGGGTCGAGGGCGGCGGTATGCTCATCGAGAAGAAGGAGCTTGGGTTTCAGCCAGGTGGCCATCAGCAAGGTGAGAGCCTGCCGCTGCCCGCCGGAAAGGGTGCCGATGGGATTATCCAGCCTATCTTCTAGTCCCATTTTTAAGGCGCGCACTTTATCTGCGATGGCTTCCCGCGCTTTTTTCGTGACAGCAATGCGCAGGCTGCGATGTTCGCCGCGATGCATAGCCAAAACGATATTCTCCGCGATGGACATCTCGGCGGCAGTTCCGGCAAAAGGATTTTGAAAGACCCTGCCGATGAGAGTAGCCCGTTTAAATTCCTGCCAGTCAGTGATGTCGTGCTCCGCTAAAGTGATTTTCCCCTTATCCGGCTCAAATGTGCCGGCGACGGCGTTGAGCAGCGTGCTTTTTCCAGAGCCATTGGTGCCGATGATGGCGGTGAAGCTCCCTTCCGCAATGGTCAGGCTAATATTGCGCAGCGCCTGCACCTCGTTTGGTGTATTGGGAAAAAAAGTTTTGCTCAAATTCTCAATTTTCAGCATGGCGCACACCTCCGGAAAATTTATTGG
>DSDE01000359.1 GCA_011049095.1 Fidelibacterota bacterium | reverse complement strand
TTCAACCAAGACAGTATTAGGTATATCGTTGATAATAAATTGATTAGCTCCAATCCACTGCAAAATGCCAGTTGCCTCAGTTGGTTTTATCATCACACTGATACGAAATTGAGGACCAGTCAGTAATTCAACTATTGTGCTGTTTTCATACACAGAAAAAGTCTTTCCCACGATGCCATCAACTGAAATGACTGGATCATAAAGTTTAACCCCCTGTTTTTGGCCAACATCAATGAGTATTGAATTGAGTTCTTGTGAGATGTTGCGTGATAATATTTGTGCAGGCACAAGCTGGAAAGGTGATGATTCACGAAAGCCGATGAGCTCTTTCAGACGCCGGTTTTCCTCTTGCAATGAGTTATATTTTGAGGCCTCCACACTGAGGTGAATCAGTCTTTCGCTCATTATGCGGTTCTGTTTTTTTGTGACAGCCATCTCTTCAAGGAAAATGATGGGATATTTTATCGGGCTGACTATTTCTGCCACAAAGCCCTGAAGGGCATGAACATTTGGATGATCATTTTGCAGATAAATTAGCAATGACAGCAGCGAAAGAAATATGGCAGCAAGCTGACTTTGTTTAATATAGACAAAATCAAACAGTTTTTTTAACATCAGCTCAAAACATCAGCATATTTTTCAAGATTATCGAGGGCTTTGGCAGTGCCACGCACGACGGAAAGCAGTGGCTCTTCGGCGACATGAACCGGCAGCTCTGTTTCATTCATAATGCGCTGGTCCAAACTTTTGAGTTGACCGCCGCCGCCTGTCAAGATGATGCCACGATCCAGAATATCCGAGGCAAGCTCAGGTGGGGTATTCTCTAAAGTTCTTTTTACACCATCAACAATTACATCTACGGTCTCTTTCAGGCATTCCCGGATTTCGGAGCTGTTGATTTCGATGGTTCTAGGGATGCCAGCCACAAGATTTCGCCCCTTGACATTGATCATCCTATCATCTCCGGGAAAAGCGCTGCCAACTGACATCTTAATATTTTCAGCGGTGCGCTCACCAATGAGCAGATTGTGCTCTCTGCGGAAATATTGAACAATCGCGTCATCCATTTTATCACCAGCTACACGTATTGACTCTTTTGTGACCACTCCATTGAGGGCAATTACCGCGATTTCTGTGGTGCCGCCTCCAATGTCAACAATCATACTTCCGATGGGTTTGCTGATGTCAATATTGATGCCAATTGCCGCGGCCACGGGCTCCTCGATCAAATAAACTTCTCTGGCATTGGCTCTCTCGGCGCTGTCTTTTACAGCTCGTTTTTCTACTTCGGTAATACCAGTCGGCACGCAGACGACCATTCGCGGTCTGGCAAATCGGCTAATGTTAATTTTGCGGATAAATCCCTGTATCATCCCGTCTGTCATTTCAAAATTGGCAATCACACCGTCTTTCAGTGGTCTTTCGGTAATAATATCGGGATGTGTTTTTCCCAGCATCTCTTTGGCCTCAGAGCCAACAGCAATAACTTTTCCAGAACTGGCTGAGCGGGCGACGATGCTGGGTTCATTAATCAAAATTCCGCGATTACGGACATAAATCAGGGTATTGGCAGTTCCCAAATCAATGGCGATATCGCTTGAAAGCCGTCTAAAAAATGGAAATTTCATATTTTCTCCTTAGTGTCTAAAATGACGTTTACCAGTAAATATCATAAATAAATTGTGTTCATTGCAGGCATCAATAAGCTCCTTATCCCGTATGCTGCCACCAGGCTGAATGATACCCTTCACACCATATTTTTGGATGATGTCTATACTATCGCGAAAAGGGAAAAAAGCATCACTTGCCAGGACGGAGCCTTCTAATGAAAGGCCTGCGTCAAAGGCTTTTTGGATGGCGATTTTTACTGAATCAATCCGGGACATTTGTCCGCCACCCACACCCAAAAGCATTTTGCCGTTTGCAAAGACGATGGCATTGGATTTGACGAATTTCACCAGTTTCCAGCCAAGCCAAATCGCTGGCCAGTCGTTGCTTTCTGGTGATTTTGCTGTAACAGTCTGCCACTCTTTTTCTTCATCGGGCGCCAGGTCCTTTTCCTGCAACAGGTAGCCGACATCAAGTGTACGGATATCAAAGAGTGGTTCCGGAACTGCCGCGCTGTAGCTTAAAAGCCGCAGATTTTTTTTGCTGGCTAATAGGGCCAGAGCCTCATCTGTGTATTCAGGTGCAATAATACATTCGAGAAAACTCTTCTTCAATTCCTGAGCACATACTCCATCAACTATTTTATTGAAGCCGACAATCCCGCCAAAATAGCTGACGGGGTCGGTTTTTATAGCACCGGTGTAGGCTTCAGCGGGGCTCTCACCCAGAGCAAAGCCGCATGGATTGGTATGTTTAATGATGACAGATGCTGCTTCGTCAAACTGGGCTACTATATCTTTCGCTGCTTGTATGTCTATATAATTATTGTAGCTTAGTTGTTTTCCCTGGTGTAATTTCCAATGGGCGCTTTGTTTTTTATCACTTTGATAAAGAGCTGCTTTCTGGAATGGATTTTCACCATAACGCATCTGTTCAGCCTGTTTTAACGGAATAAAAAGATGATCAGGCAATTCTGCCTTATCCTTTTCAGTGACTTTCTGAAAATAGTTTGCAATGAGTGCATCGTAGCGAGCGCTGTAGGCAAAAGCCTTGGCGCTCCATTGCAGCCGCTCTTTTTCAGGAATTGCTTTCACAGAGCCGTGTGATTTGATTTGCTCAAGAAGCACTTCATAATCTGCCGGGTCAAAAATCGGCAGGGAGTTGCGAAAGTTTTTGGCCGCTGCCCGAAGCATCGAGGGGCCTCCGACATCAATCTTGTGGATACCTGATTCGGGGTCAAGCGATTTTTCGGCTATGACCGATGCAAAATCATAAAAATTGCAACAAACAATTTCAAAAGTCGCAATGTCATATTTCTTCATCTCTGTCAGGTGGTCCGCATTGCGTGTATCACCTAAAATGCCGCCAAAAATCAATGGGTGTAATGTTTTTACCCGACCATCCAGGATTGATGGATAGCCCGTTATTTCCTCAACTGCCTTTACGGGAATTTCTAATGATTTGATATAGTCAGCTGTGCCGCCACTGGCTATGATATCAATGCCAAGCTTATTTAAGCCAAGACAAAAAGAATCCAGGCCAGATTTGTCAGTTACCGAAATCAGCGCTCTTGTCATATACTAAAACCCTTTCGTCTTTCACTACAATTCTTTCTTCACTCAACCATTTAAGCGCTTTTGGAAACCAGTAATATTCTAAAGTGTGTATTTTTTGTCTTAGCGACTCAATGGTCTCTTCGTTTTCAATTTCTACACATTTTTGCAAAATAATGCGCCCTTTATCATATTCAGAATTCACAAAATGGATACTTATGCCGCTGATTTTAACGCCGCTCTCTAAAACTGCCTGATGCACATAATCACCGTAAAAACCTTTTCCGCCAAAAGCGGGCAGCAAGGCCGGATGAATATTTATGACTCTATTCTGGTAGCGGCTAATAACCGATTCTGGTAAAAGTTGCAGATAGCCAGATAAGACAATCAGATCAATTTGGCGCTTTATCAATTCAGATTGAATCTTGTCTTCGTAGGAAATTTGATTTTGAAAATCTTTTCGACGGATAACTAACGCTGGAATCTTTAGCTGTGCAGCCTTTTTCAGGGCGCCAGCCTTGCTCTTATTGCAGATCAGCAGCACAATTTCTCCTGAAGTCTCAGCTTGATTCAGCTCCTGAACTAAGTTCTGAAAATTGCTCCCGGCTCCTGATGCGAATACTGCGATTTTTTTCTTCATGCCACCATACTTTTTCGGCTAAATCTAAGAAGAAATCGTTTATTCTGCACTATAAATTCTAAACTTGGGCAAAACAAAAAAGCCGGTCTGTTCAACCGGCTTTTGAAATCATTTATAATCACTATTATTGAAACATAGCTTTGATACTGCCCCAGGTCATCTGAACATTGCTAACGTTCATAACTAGATCCTGAGCCTGTGAATACCAAACGCTTCCATCCAGAAGGCGTACTTTTATCCGATAAGTGTAAACTAGCTCGCCTTTCATACCCAATACCTGGTTGTCAATGAACAAATAGGAGTAACCTGCACCGTGTGGATTCATCTCGCTGATGTCAAAAAAGCGCTCACCATTATTCATACTGCGCTGGACAATATATACTTCAATACCTTGCTCATTGGTTGATGTCCATTCTACTACGATTTTTCCTGACTGATTATGGACCTCAAAAGTATTGAGACCCGTCCAGCCCCAAAGATTGCTGGCGATAAATATCAAGCTAATTAGTATTGTTCGTTTCATATCGCAAATATACAATGATTTTTTGAGCTTTGTCAAATATTTTTATCATTTTTGCATTGCCGGACTAATCAACGTGGTCTGAAACACATTTACATTTTATAAGCGAGCATATTAT
>DSDE01000222.1 GCA_011049095.1 Fidelibacterota bacterium | reverse complement strand
GTCTCAATATATTGGTGAGCGCTATGCTCGAAGGAGGCGGCGTGGTGATGCCGGCAGTCATTTTGATGTTTGGCATTGGAATGCTGCTTAATGCTGTCATCGGACCGGGTGTAAATCTTCCCCAATATGCCGATGGCTGGCCGGTACTCACCCTTCTCAAGCCGCTGATGCAGGCTATTATTCCCCAGTCTGCTCTGGGCTATATACTTATTTTTGCATTAGCTGCACCGCTTGCCCTCTATCGTGGTCCCCTGAATGTGTGGGGACTTGGCTACGGTCTGGCTGCTGTTTTTCTCGCCAGCGGCATGGCGCCCGGTGCGGTGATGGGACTTTTAATGGCGGTGGGGCAGATTCAGGGCATCAGCGACCCTACCAATACCCACAACGTTTGGCTGGCAAACGAAATGCAGCAGGATGTGCAGAAGGTGCTTTGGAATACCATACCGTACACCTGGAGCGTGGCGCTTGCCGGGCTTTGTGCATCCGCAATTTTATTTATGTAGAAGGAACGCAGCATGACTCTCAAAAGAAAAATCAAAATCGGTATAGACGTCGGCGGAACCTTTACCCATGCAGTGGCTATTGATATTGCTGATTATTCCATCGTGGGGAAGGTTTGCGTTCCCACGACTCACAAAGCCCGTGAAGGTGTGGCTCTCGGCGTCGTGGAATCTATGCAAAAACTGATTCTGGAAGCTAAGATTCATTCGGAAGAAGTCATCATGCTGGCTCACTCGACTACGCAAGCCACCAATGCCCTTCTGGAAGGTGATGTGGCCAAAGTGGGCCTCATCGGTTTGGGTCACGGTCTGGAAGCTAAAATCGCCCGCCGTCAGCTTGAGAATGATCAGATCGAGCTGGCACCCGGCAAATATTTGCCCATTGTCCACACTTGGCTTGATACGGAAATGCCATTGGAAGCTAAGGAAATCGAGTCAACCCTTCGAATGCTGCAGGAAAAAGGGGCTGAAGTTTTTGTGGCTTCGGAAGCCTTTGGCGTCGATAATCCCGCCAACGAAAAAATGGTGGTGGATATCGCGAAAAAGATGCATCTTAGCGCCACGGCAGCCAGCGAGATTTCCCGGCTCTACGGAATGCGGGTTCGCACCCGCACCGCCGTCATTAATGCCAGTATGATGCCCCGTATGCTGGAAACAGCCAATATGACCGAAGAGGCGGTTCGGAAAAGCGGTATCAAAGCGCCGCTGATGATCATGCGCAGTGACGGCGGAATTATGGATATCAACGAGATGCGTAAACGCCCAATACTGACAATGTTATCAGGGCCGGCAGCCGGTGTGGCCGCTGCTTTGATGTATGCCAAAATCAGTGACGGTATTTTTATCGAAGTGGGTGGCACCAGCTCCGATATTTCGGTAATTAAAAATGGCAAGCCCCAGGTGAAGTCAGCTCAGATTGGCGGTAACCGGCTCTATTTGCGGACGCTGGATGTCCGTACTTTGGGTATTGCCGGCGGTTCGGTTCCCCGCTTTCAAAATCAAAAAATTATTGATGTGGGTCCCCGCAGCGCTCATATCGCCAACCTCAATTATGCTGCTTTTGCCCAGAGAAATGACTTTTCTGAAACGAAATTGGAATCAGTGCAGCCCAAAGCCGGCGATCCCGATGATTATCTGAAGATTCGCTGCGATAAAAATGATGAAAACTATACCGTCACCCCCACCGGAGCCAGCGCTCTGCTGGGATTGATTCAGGTGAAAGGGCACGGCGACGCCAATCTGGAAGCAGTGAGATCTGCATTTCAAAGGTTGAGCGATAAATTTAATGAGACACCGGAGGCCATCGCTGAGACCATTCTCACCCTTTCTGCCCAAAAAATAAAGCCGGTTATCAAGCAGCTTATTCGGGAATATAAACTTGATGAAAAACTTGTGCGTTTTGTCGGCGGTGGTGGTGGGGCCGCAGCTTTAGTGCCATTTTCTGCCAAATATATGAATTTTGAACACACGATTGCCGAAAATACCGAAGTGATTTCCGCCATCGGCGCTGCCCTGGGTATCATTCAGGACAGTGTAGAGCGAACCGTCATCAGTCCCACCGAGTCGGATATTATGGCCATTCGCCAAGAGGCCATTGAATCGGTGCAGGCAATGGGCGCGTCACCTGATACTATTGAAGTCACTGTGGAAATTGACGCCCGCAATAAAAGGGTCATCGCCACAGCTCGTGGCGCTTCTGAAATGCGCAGCCGCGAGATGATTCCCAAAGAACTCTCTCCCGAAGAAATCCTCAATGTTGGCGCGCTTTCGATGAACTGTGATGCGTCAAAAGTCTATCTGGCGGGAATGACTTCATTGCTTAATGTGGTGGGCTGTGACTATAGCCGTAAACGCCTCGGTGGACTTTTTACTGAGCAGCGCTCCGATTTTCGGGTGATCGATCGGGAAGGGGTTATCAAGCTGCAGATCAGCGATGGTATGTGCCGCTCCGGAAAGGTTGGCGAATCTAAAAATACTATTCGCGGGCTGATGGAGAGCCTGACGACCTTTGGCGATGCCGGCGCTCTGGCGCCTGATATTTTTCTGCTCATCGGCGCAAAACTCATTGATCTCACAGGGCTTGTGGATGAAAAGCAGATTTTGGCCATGCTGGACATCGAATTGCAGAATCTTTCCGCAGACGAGTCTCTTGTTGTTCTGGCGGCTAAAAAATCATAAGTTTTCAAATGGAGGACCTCAAATGAAGCGAGTTTTAGCGCTGGATGCGCTGCGGGGATTTGCTATCCTCACGATGATTCTCAGTGGTGTGATTGCCTACAATATTCTCCCTGCCTGGATGTACCATGCCCAATTGCCACCGCCAGATCATACTTTTAATCCGAATCTTCCCGGCCTCACCTGGGTGGACCTGGTTTTCCCCCTTTTTCTATTCGCAATGGGCGCATCCTTTCCGTTGGCTATGAACCGCAGGCTTATTCAAGGCGATTCCTATTTCCAGCTTATCAAGAAAATCGTGGAGCGCACCATTTTGCTGGCATTTTTTGCCGTCTTTATCAAACACGTTCACGCTTATAATATCGCCGCGCCCAATTCACCCAATAATTGGCATTGGCTCATTGCGCTCCTGGCTTTCCCTGTAATTTTCGCCATCTACGTCCGCCCCAAAAAGGAATGGAATCCCAAAATCTCCCGTATTCTCAAGTATCTTGCATGGTTCATCGCGCTAGTCTGGCTCTTTTTCTTTGAGAATGGCAAAGGGGAAGGCTTCAGCTTCAATCGCAATGACATCATCATCATCGTCCTCACCAATATGGCTTTTTTCGGTGCGCTGCTCTGGCTTTTCACCCGGGGAAATTTGCTGCTGAGGCTTGGTATTTTAACGATTTATCTGGCGCTGCGACTTTCCCACGCTGAGAATCCTCTCTTTGATACTGTCTGGAATTGCTCGCCTTTTTCCTGGCTCTATCGTCTCGATTTTCTCAAATATCTCTTTATCGTCATTCCCGGAAGCATTGCCGGTGATCTCATCTGGAGCTATTCTAGCGCAAAAGAGCAAAATGGAAATGGGTCATCTTGGTCAAATAGCCGCCTTTGGACACAAGTTATCTTTATGCTGGCCATCATCCTCTTTGCACTCATTGGCTATCAGTCACGTTGGGTGAATATTACGCCTGTTGTGCTCATTTTGTCTGCATTTGCAGGACTATGGCTGACCCAAAAGCCTGCCGACGAGCTGGAAAAACTGGTGCATAAACTCTGGCACTGGGGCGCATTCTGGCTGATTCTTGGGGCGTTTTTCGAGCCTTTCGAAGGCGGCATCAAGAAAGACAGCAGCACTATGGCCTATTATTTCATTACCTCGGGACTCTCTGTGGCGATGCTCATTAGCTTCATCATTCTACTGGACAAGCTGCGTCTGGAAAGGGTATTTACCCTCCTTATTCACAATGGCCAAAATCCTATGATAGCATACATCGGTGTTGCCAATCTTATCTGGCCCGTGCTGGCGATGACCGGCTTAGAAGCACTGCTGGTTTCAGTGACCCAAACTCCGTTTCTGGGCTTTCTCCGCGGTGTGCTCAAAACAGTCCTCCTGGCCTATATGGTCAGCTTTTTTACTAAAAAGAAGCTTTTCTGGAAAACCTGAAGGGAATGGAGAACGGATGAACGGAAAATGGAAGAAAATTGCAAATGATGAATTACCTTGAAGACCACAAATTGCAAGTAAGCCACAAAATCAACTCCCCTCTAATGAGAGGGGCCGGGGGTGCGTCGGCTGTTCATTCACCGGTCACTTCGATAATCCGTCCCGACAAATCGTTACGGACACATTCGCCAAGCTCAGTGCGGCGCAGCTTAGTACATCACAATCAACAATCAACGATAAAAGTGGGAGATTATGACCAAAAAATCAGCATTTACCAATTACCATTCATCAATCCACTGTGATTTAGCCATCTGGGGCGCCACTGTGCATGGTG
>DSDE01000309.1 GCA_011049095.1 Fidelibacterota bacterium | reverse complement strand
GCCCCGGTCACTGAGCTGCGCCGCACTGAGCTTGTCGAAGGGTCGAAGTGCGGTCACTGAGCGGAGTCGAAGTGTTGCTTAATTTTGACCTGTCTGTCCCCTGACGGATCAAGACAAATTAAGAAGAAAACGAATTATGAAACACAGGCCTATTTTGGGGATTAAAATGAAAATTATCAAATCTAATCGGTTAACTCATTGTAAATGATGTGCTGAAATTTGCTTTCCAAATCATTTAGGACAGCAGTGATGTTTGATAAACTATTAATTATTGATGAATATCCAGCGCTAATCACAAAAGTGTTTTAGTTTAGTGATTCTCAGCTTATAATTATGGCTGTATGGCAAGTGATAGTAAGAATGGGAAATGGGCAAACGGAGCCAGATTTATTTGAAAGCGCTTAAAAGTATTTCTGATACCAGAGGGCAAGAATATTCCATCAGAGTTGAAGACATCGACAACTGCTTTGTTTCCAGTTGACACTTTACGCGGTAGTATTGTTTTATTCAGTCATCCCCTTAATATGATGGATTTGTCACAGATTATTGCCTATATCAGCGGCGAAGCTGTGCCGGTTAAGCAGATTATTTACGGCAATGATAGCAAAATTGATGGGCAGCTTGATATTCCCCTTGATTCTGCCAGCAAAGCTGTCTTAAAAAAAGCCGTTTGCGTGAATTGAAAAAATGGCTGAGTGATGGGGGGGTTCTTTTATTGATTCCGCCAGCGCCGCTGGCCTCAAACATCTGGCGGCGTTTTGATAGCAAAGGGAAAAAATGGCTGGCGTTAGCGGAAAAGCTGATTTTATTGGCCAAAGCGCCACTGCAGCCCGTCTATTGTCTCAGTTTCAATCGTCAGCGTAGGTTGGCTATTCTCAAAAATACAGATGAAAGGGCGGCCCTGCTTTTTAAGACCGGTCGTCAGATAAGCAGTAAAAAATGTCCAATTATTCTAAGCGAGGAGACTTTTCACGCTATTTGCGTCTTGCTTTTTTAGTGATGGAGCATCGACTTGATTATCGAGCGCCCCGACCAGTAATTCCGGAGTTGCAGGAGATTGGAGAAGCGGTTGATAGCAAAGCTATAACAATAGAGACAAGCGGACTGTCTGCCCATCAGAAGCTGCTAGAAAATGGCGATTATATTTGTTATTTTGCCTAGGCCAAGCAAATTCCTATGACGATAAAAGAGATCGATCGGCTTCGCGAGATGGCCTTTCGTGAAGTGGGAGAAGGCACGGGCAAGGATCGTTATTTAGACATTTATGATGAAATTTATGATCATCTGATTTTGTGGAATAAAAAGGATACTGCAATTGCCGGCGCTTACCGTATTGGAAAAACCGATGAAATTCTCAGGCTTTATGGCCGAAACGGGCTTTACACCCATTCGCTTTTCCGTTATAAAAAAAGTTTTTCAAGCATTTTGGCAATAGTCTGGAGCTTGGCCGCAGTTTTATTGTCAAAAAGTATCAGCGCCAATATCTTTATCTGCTATTGCTTTGGCAGGGTATTATGGCCTATCTCTGGCTTCATCCTCACTATCGCTTTCTATTAGGCCCGGTGAGCTTAAGTAGTGACTACCAGCCCATTTCACGTTTTTTAATTGTTCGCTATCTTGAGAATCATTTTTATGATGCCGCCTATGCAGCTTTGCTGAGGCCCTTAAACCCGTTTCAGGAGAAAAAAGCGTATCGTTCATTTACTGCAGCGATGCAGGTCATTCGGGATGAGGCCGAGCTGGCTTCGATATTGAGTGAAGCAGAGAGTCGTGAGAGCCGCGTGCCAATTTTGCTGAAACATTATCTGCGGTTAGGCGGAAAGGTTTTTGCTTTCAAGGTAGATCCCCTTTTTAATGATGCATTGGATGGGCTTATAGCGCTAGATCTGCTGCAAATGCCCCGTGAGCATCTAGAGAAACTAATGATGGCAGAGAAAGCTCAGGATTATTTAAATTTTCAGCAGAATTTACTGCAGAAGCTAAAAAAAATCCTTTTACTAAATGGAGAAAAGAGCTCGTTCCTTAGAAATGACGATTTTCTCATCTCGATAATCTACGAAAAGAGCGTCTGCTTCGCTATTTTGCAGTATGAATTTAGCCATTTCCGCCAAAATCTCCCGCTTGATGAGACGCTGAACAGGTCGGGCGCCAAACTGGGCATCAAAGCCCTCCCTGCTGAGAAAATCATAAACTGACTCTGAAAAACGAACGCTGATGTTTTCTCTTTTCATCCGATCCTTTAGCTCTTCAAGACGAATATTTACAATCTTTTGTAAAACTTCGGGACTGATGTCCTTGAAGCGGATGATTTCATCGATACGGTTTAGTAGTTCAGGGCGCATTGCAAGATTCAGCTCTTCTTGCTTGAGGTTTGATGTCATGATAATGACGGTATTTTTAAAATTAACAGTGCGGCCTTTGGCGTCGGTGAGGCGGCCGTCATCGAGGATTTGCAGGAGCATATTGAGTACATCCCGGTGCGCTTTTTCGATTTCATCAAAGAGTAGGACAGAATAGGGTCGGCGGCGGATTTTTTCGGTGAGCTGTCCGCCTTCGTCGTAGCCCACGTAGCCTGGAGGCGCGCCAATCATTTTGCTGACGCTGTGACTTTCCATATATTCGCTCATATCAAGGCGCACTAGTGCTTTTTCATCATCAAAGAGTGTAAAAGCCAGGCTGCGGGCCAGCTCGGTTTTACCCACTCCCGTATTGCCCATAAAGAGGAAGCTCCCCAAGGGTTTATCTTGCTGAATAACGCCAGTTTTAGACATACGGATGACATCTGCAACGCGTTTTACGGCTTCATCCTGCCCTACAACCCGTTTTTTAAGATGCGTTTCCAGATGCAGAACCTTGTCTTTTTCCCCCTGCAGCATTCGGTTTACCGGAATGCCTGTCCACCGGCTTACGATATCGGCAATGTCCACAGGCTCGACTTCCAGTTTGATAAAGTGATTGTTTTCAATAAGCTTATTAAGTTTATCCAGCTCTTTGTTTAAGAGAGGAATGTCATTGTACTGAATTTTGGCTACTCTTTGGAAGTCGCTTTCACGCTGTGCTTGCTCTGCCTGATTGCGCAGACTGTCAATTTGAGTTTTAATTTTCTGAAGGTCTTCTAAAAGTTTTTTTTCTTGATTCCAGGCAGCGTTTAGCTCATCTAATTCAACGGAGAGATTGGCGATTTCATTTTCGAGTTCATCAAGACGGGTAATACTGGCGGTGTCTTTCTCTTTTTTCAAGGCTTCCCGCTCGATTTGGAGATGCAAGAGCTTTCGATTGGCTTCATCAATTTCCAAAGGGGCTGAATGAATTTCCATTTTCAGTTTGGCTGCTGCTTCGTCAACCAAATCCACAGCCTTGTCAGGGAGAAAGCGGTCGCTGATGTAGCGATTAGAAAGATTGGCCGCTGCAATGAGAGCGCTATCCTGAATACGGATACCGTGATGGAGTTCATAACGGTCTTTGATGCCCCGAAGAATGGTGACGGTGTCCTCCACAGAGGGCTCGGCAATATAAACCTGCTGAAAGCGTCTTTCAAGTGCGGCGTCTTTCTCGATATATTTTTGATACTCCTTCAGAGTAGTGGCGCCGATAACTTTCATTCTTCCCCGTGCCAGCTCCGGTTTAATCATATTGCTGACATCCATTTGGCCTTCTACAGCGCCGGCGCCAACAATGGTATGGAGTTCATCAATAAAAACAATGATTTCGCCATCGCTTTCTACCACCTGTTTGATGAAGTTTTTCAGGCGTTCTTCAAATTGTCCCCGATACATAGCGCCGGCTAGCATAGCGCTTAGGTCGAGGGCCACCAATTTTTTGTTTCTCAGGGTTGTGGGGATATCACCTTCTATAATGCGTTTGGCAAGGCCCTCTATGACGGTGGTTTTTCCAGTGCCTGGTTCACCGATGAGGACCGGATTATTTTTATTGCGTCGGGATAATATTTGTATAATACGGCGTATTTCAGCATCACGGCCAATGACGGGGTCAATTTTACTTTTTTCCGCCAATTCGGTGAGGTCAATACTATACTGTTTGATGGCGTCTACGCCTTCTTCCGGATTTTGATATTGTTGGTTCATTGTCGCTCCTTTTTTTTCGCAAATGAACTTAGCGAAAGTCGGGCCAATATCCAAGTATATGTCATATTGGCAGAATAAGTTTAAAGATATTGGATAAATATAGATATTAATGTCATAATGACAGAAGAACACTAGTTTATTAGCGGGTAATTATTTTGCTATTTTTTGAAGTGGGCAATTTTTAGAAATTGTGGCAGCTAATTTTTCCATCAAGTATCATTTTCTTTATTAAGGTCTAAAAGCACTGCTGTCCTATATAATTTGGAAAGCAAATTTCAGCGCTTTGTTACAATGGGTTAAAAGATTAGAGTCGTGAATTCTCTTTTAATCCCCCAAATTTTCATTCACTGCATCTATAATT
>DSDE01000170.1 GCA_011049095.1 Fidelibacterota bacterium | reverse complement strand
GTTAAAAATCATGAATTTGATGGACATAAGCTGATGATAGTCAGGACTTTATCTCCGGAGCTTCAGCCCCTTCCTGAGATCAGTTTTCTTGCCGTTGATATTGTTTCTGCAGGCATAGGAGATATCGTGCTGATAAACCGTGAAGGCAGCGGCGCCAGGCTTATTCTAAAAAATGAAAAGATCCCACTGCAATCAGTTATCGTTGGGATTATTGATCAAGTTGAGGTTTTTGAATGAGACAAAACATAAGCAGTATTATTGATGAAATGATGTCACAGAAAGCAGTAAAATTAAAAAATCTTACTGAGCGCAGAGAAATATCCCGTATGATTGACCATACACTTTTACGACCTGACACAAAATATGCCGACCTGGACCGCTTGTGTGATGAAGCAAAAAGCTATGAATTTTATTCGGTTTGTGTCAATAGCTCAAATGTGGCGTATTGTGCGAAAGCCCTATATGGCAGTCGTATCGCGGTAGCTTCTGTCATTGGTTTTCCATTGGGTGCACAAAGCACGGAAATCAAGGCCCATGAGGCAGCAAAAGCCATTGCTGAAGGTGCCGGAGAGCTGGATATGGTTATCAATATCGGCTGGCTCAAGTCTGAAATGTGGCAGGCGGTCTATAAAGATATTTTAGCAGTTGTCAGAGCGGCTCATGGGCTGCCAGTTAAGGTCATTCTTGAGACGGGATTGCTGACTGATGAAGAAAAAATAAAGGCCTGTCTTTTAGCAAAAGATGCTAGAGCTGCTTATGTAAAAACCTCCACCGGTTTTGGCCAGGGGGGGGCAACCGTGGAGGATATAAAGCTGATGCGGCGGACTGTCGGCAGCGGAATGGGAGTCAAGGCCTCAGGCGGCATCCGCTCATTGGAAGACCTAATGAAAATGAAAGAAGCGGGAGCTAATCGCATAGGGACCTCAAATGGTGTGGCAATTGTTACCGATGCTTTAGCCAGTCGTGAATATTAGCATTGATGGTCACTATTTTTTATGAAAATATTTAGGGTCGATTTTGCGAAAAAATGATATCATCGAATGCCGCATAGAAAGTATTGCCTTTGGTGGCAAAGGTGTGGCCAAATATGCTTCATTTGTCATCTTTGTAAAAAACGCACTTCCGGGACAAGTTCTGAAAGTCCGTATTCAAAAACTAAAGAAAAATTATGCAGAAGCCGTCATATATGAGCTCCTGGAACAAAGTCCGGAATATATTGACCCACCTTGTCCTTATTTTTACGATTGCGGGGGGTGCACGCTGCAGCATACACCCTATCAAAATCAACTGGCGGTCAAAAAGCAACAGATAGCCGAAGTTTTCCGGCAGCTTGGCCAGTTTGAGAATCTGGCTATCGAAGCGCCCCTGGCTTCACCTGAAATCTGGGCTTATCGCAATAAAATGGAGTTTAGCGCTTCAGATGAGCGATGGATTCTACAGTCAAATGATAATGCTAGTGATCCCCATTTTGCCATCGGGCTTCATCCGCCAGGCCGCTTTGACAAAGTTGTAGATATCGAGCAGTGCCTGCTACAGGATGAAGAGCGAAATAAATTGCTCCTGCTAATTCGCGATTATTTCCGAGAGAAAAATATCTCTCTCTACAATCCACGAAAACATCATGGCTTTTTACGGAATGTGGTCATTCGCAAAGGGGTCAGAAGTGATGAGCTGATGGTCAACCTGGTAACTTTTGAGAAGAGACCTGAATTGCTCAGTGAGCTGGTAAGAGAGATGATACAACAGTTTCCTACAATTGTTTCTGTCATTAATACTATCACCAGCTCCTGGGGAATGTCAGTCCATGGCGAGGAGGAACTGACACTTTTCGGAGAGAAACTAATTCACGATCAGATTGGTAAATTGCATTATGAAATAGCGCCTGCTGCTTTTTTTCAGACCAATACCCTCGGGGCGGAATTACTTTATGAAACAATTGCCAGCTTTGCCAATCTCAAGGGCAGCGAAACCGTCTGGGATTTTTATACCGGCACTGGCTCGATAGCGCTCTATCTGGCGCCTTTCGCCAAGGAGCTTATAGGTTTTGAAGTGCATTCTGAGGCTATTAAAAATGCGAAATTCAACGCTGAGCTTAATAAAATAACAAACTGTCAATTTATTGAAGCCAATTTAGACTCCTTTCTACAAAAGGAGCAAGAAATCATTTCTAGCCTGCCTCAACCTGACCTAGCTGTTGTAGATCCGCCGCGTTCAGGGCTCAATCCAAAATTTATCAGGCAGCTTATCAAACTGAGGGTGCCGCGACTCATCTATGTCTCATGCAATCCAGCGACAATGGCCAGAGATATTAGAATCTTGGTCGACAACGGTTATAATCTCAGCCACTTGCAGCCAGTTGATATGTTTCCCCATACCTGGCATATAGAAACTGTGACAGCTTTAACGCTCTAATTATCGGCTTTGAGCTGTACTTTTCAACGATGTGATTAAAAAAACTTTAGCAAGGGAAAATATTTCCTGTTATATTCTGTCTATGAATAAAGAGTGTTTATCTGTAATGGAGCTTAACCGAAGAATTGAATAGTCTCTCCATTAACAAAGACCGAGTTAAATGCCAGAACCCTATACTGTGGCAGTTTCTACAGGATTATTTATGGAAATGAAAAAAATCCAAGAGCTTTTGGAAAAAATCTCAGCCGACTTGGTTTTGGCTGAAATATCTGATTTAAGTCAGATGGCTCAGCTTCACAGCAGCTTCGAAGAACTGGCCGATGCCTCTAAAGCGGCAGGACAAAAAATAATAGAACAGGCAGCAAGCCTGACTGCCGACCTGATACAGCAAATTATCCTGGAAGAAGTGGCAGACCCATCGGCTACGATTGAAACCATCAATGCGACAGTTTCTGCTCTACAATCACTGATACGCGATGGCCGAGATACTAAAGAGATAAGTTTTCCAACCGAACTAAAGCTTTTTGAAACGATACAGCAAAGTAACAGTCGAGGTGAAAAACCAAAGATCACCCTGCCAGCAAATGTAGATGAACAAATTTTTGAGGAATTTATTGTCAGTAAAGCCAGTGATATTGATGATCTGGAAAACCTGCTCCTCAGCTTAGAGAAAGGCGCTAATGATGAGGACAGTGCCGCTCTTAAGCGGATTATTCACACCATCAAAGGAGAGTCGGCAATAATAGGCCTGACCGAAATTGAAAATTTGTGTCACAAAGCGGAAGACCTCATCGAAGTCAGTGGCATCAATGAAAATGTAGAATTGCTTCTCAGGGTCAAAGACTGGCTTTCTGATATTTTTAACCACTATTCAGGAAAAGGTGAATATCCGGGAAAACCTGGAGAAATCCTTCGTGTGATTCGAGAGAAAATTTCAGCATTATCAACAGCAGACCCCGAAACCGAGGAAGTGAATCTGCCAATAGAAGATAAGACAGCAAAACCGGACCCTCTAAAAAATAGTGAAGATGATTGTACAGACAAGATGATACCCGTTGCAGGCGATCTGGATAATCTGCTGGAAGACCTGGAACTTCTTACTGATTTTATAACTGAATCATACGAACATCTGGAAACAGCGGACGTTCATATGCTGGTCTTAGAGACAGACCCCTCAAATTATGATTCCCTGAATGCCGTTTTTCGCTCTTTCCACACCATAAAAGGTGTGGCTGGTTTTCTCGATCTAAAAGAAATGAGCGCTCTGGCCCACGAAGCAGAAAACCTTTTAGATCAGGCCAGAAAAGGGCTCATTTCCTTCACCGGAGATGTAAGTCAGATCGGATTTGAAGCTTTGGATGCTATGAAAAGACTGGTAGCCAATCTCGAGAAAGCAATGAATCAAGGCATAAAACCAAGTTCTGATTGTTCTGTGCCTGCGCTGATTCAGAACTTACGACTTTCTCAGAGTGCTGGTGAACCAGAAAATGTTCCTGAAGCTGCTGTATTTAAAGCCAGCGATACAAAGGAATCATCGGAGACTGATTTTGAAGAAAATGAGTATGCTGAGCTAACTGAGAATAAGGAAATATCTGATGAAGAAACGGCAGAGGATAAATCCTTGGAAACAAAACTTAGCTCTGAGCCGCCAAAAAAGCCAGCAGTAGCAGCCCAACAGCAAAGCAGTTTTGCTATCGGCAGAGTACGGGAATCCGTGAAAGTGGATGCCGATCGTCTCGACCGCCTGGTTGATACGATTGGTGAGCTGGTGATTGCAGAAACAATGGTAAGCCAAATCACTCGATCAGAGGCTTTTGCCAATACCGAGCTGGCGAAAAGTATCAGTCAGCTTGATAAGATAACCCGGGAGCTGCAGGAAATGGGTACCGGGCTGCGAATGGTTCCTATTAGGCCGATTTTTCAGAAAATGGCACGTCTAGTAAGAGACTTGAGCATTAAAATGCATAAGCCGGTAGAATTTATAATGAACGGTGAAGATACAGAGCTAGATAAAACCGTTGTTGATAGAATCAGTGATCCTC
>DSDE01000168.1 GCA_011049095.1 Fidelibacterota bacterium | reverse complement strand
GTCTATCTCAAATCTCGCTTTCCACGTCTCCCACCTTCAGACAGAATCCTCCCCGAATTTGTGACAGGAGCGGTCACTGAGCGGAGTCGAAGTGTTGCTTGCTTTTGGACCTGTCCGTCCCCTGACGGATCAAGACAAAGTAAGAAGAAAACGAATTATGAAACACAGGCCTATTTTGGGGATTAAACGGAGAATTCTTGAATCTAATCTGTTAACTCATTACAAATAATGTGCTGATATTTGCTTTCCAAATTATTTAGGACAGCGGTGTTTTGAAACATATATACACGCCGTACTGAGCGAACTGTGCGGAAATATTTACCGCGAAGCCAATACTGGCATTGGCAAAAGCGATATGATTATCAATATTGCCAATCAGGAAATTCTCATTGAAACGAAGGTTTATCGCAGTCCCTGTAAATTTCAAAAAGCAAATCCCAAACAGCTTACTATTGCCGCAGTCTATCCATTTCCAAGGGCATCTATCTGGTCTATTGTCTGGCACATATTCCCTATTCCGATTTTGTGAAGGAAAGCATAGAAGTGATAGATGGCGTGGAAATCAACGTTTTTCTCATTATGTATGACAAAAAAAACTGGCGATAAAAGCAGTCCCATCAGATAAAATGCTAGTCAATCTATTCAGCAGGGAATATCAGCGGCGCACCAACCGCATTTTGGATTTCATCGAAAAAAATATCGCTCAGGAAATACAGATTGGGCTGCCGGTGAAGCCCATCTAAAACAGACTCAAAATCTTTAGGGAGATTTTTTTTCCATTTTGATATATGCCACAATTACCCATCTTATCCTTTTTATCCAACCCATTCGGTTCTTCGCAAAAAAATGGCTATAAATGAAAAAAGCCGGCGTGGGAGGCACCGGCTTCTTTCCACACAGGAGGGAACCTGAGATGCAAAATTCGTCTGTGGGGGAGACAGACGACTACACATATTCACGATTAAACATAACTCTCATCGTCTCTACAAACATTCACTCATATTTTCAAATAGCGCTCATCTTAGGACAATTCGTATGCCAGAAACTGAGTATAATTGTAATTACTCCCTATCATATTATAATTATTGATATTATGGCTATACGTGCGTACACTCGCTGAAGCGTCAGGCAGTGTTAGTTCGGAAGTCGGCTAAACTGCGGAAAAAATCTCTCAAGAATGAAAGAAAGCATTCCATAAATAAAGAAATAAATGAAAGCTTGATATTCACAAATGGCTAACTTATACTTGTTGGTTTTTTGAAAGGTGGCTGAAATGAGCGGATCGCTTACAAATGACTGGATATATTTTTTCGTTTTTGTGTTACTTATCGGTTTTTTACTGACAATCTCAGACCTTCTCCTGAAGCGCTTACATGTGAATCCCCACACAACGCGCAGGGTTGTTCATATCCTTGTTGGTATTTATGTTATTTTCACACCCTATATATTTCTCACATCAACACCGATTTTGGTATTGGCGCTCATTTTTATTATATTGAATTATCTTGGTGTACGATACAGCATGCTTCCGGGCATTCACAGCACCTCGCGTCTTACGTATGGCACTGTCTATTTTCCTCTCTCTTTTCTGATTTTGGTATTGTGGTTTTGGGAGAAAGACCCGGCTATTCTCATCACAGCGATGCTGATTATGGCTTTGGGTGATCCTATCGCCAGTTGGGTGGGCGAATCTCGCAAAAATCCCCGCAGCTATCGGGTATGGACAGACACAAAATCATTTCAAGGCAGCCTGGCAATGTTCGTCATCGCCTATCTGATGGGCGTTATCGGAATGTATTTTGGTCGCTTAAGCCTTGGCGGTATAGCAGATTTGGGACAAATTGCCTTTTTTAGTTTATTTGTCGCAGCCTATGCCACTATGAGCGAGACGGTTTCCCACCAGGGCACTGACAATCTGACAGTGCCCCTTGGCGCCGGCCTGATGCTGGATTTTATGTTTCACAGCGAGACTGCCATGGTTCATCAGTTGATGCTGTGGATGCTCATCACCACCGCCATCGCCTGGCTGGCTTATCGTATGAAAACCCTTTCCCTCAGCGGGGCCGTGGGCGCATGGTTGCTGGGAACTATTGTTTTTGGCATCGGCGGCACCGCCTGGATAATTCCTATGGCTGCCTTTTTTATTTTGTCGTCGCTCTTCAGCAAGCTGGGGAAAAAACACAAAGAGATTCTCAATAAAATTTTTGAGAAAGGCTCAAATCGTGATTTTTTTCAGGTTTATGCCAATGGCGGCATTGCCGGAGCCGCTACAATTCTCTATTATTTCACCGGAAATGAACTCTGGTTTGTGGCTTTTCTGGGTTCACTGGCGGCGGCGACTGCTGACACCTGGGGAACGGAGCTGGGGACCTTCAGCAAGACAATGCCCCGCTCAATACTTACTTTCGAGCCGGTGGCGATGGGCAGATCCGGTGGCATTACAGTAATTGGCACAGGCGGTGCATTTTTAGGCGCGCTGACCATAGCAGCGCTGGGTGTTTACAGCTTCAATGGCTACAACGGGCATATGGCTGCTTCCGTAATCTTGCTGGCAGCTTTTTCCGGATTTGCCGGCGCGCTGGTAGATTCTCTCCTTGGCGCCACCCTCCAGGCCCACTATCGCTGCCCAAGCTGCGGCAAGCTAACCGAGAAAAAATCCCATTGCGGAATTGATATGATTCCCCACGTGCAAGGTTTAGCATGGATGAATAATGACTGGGTCAATCTCATCTGCACCGTCAGCGGCGGCTTGCTGGCCATTGTCTTCTATCTGCTCTTTTTCTAATTTCTTTGCTATAGCTTAATTTTTTATCACTGCTGTTCTGAATAATCTGGAAAGCAAATTTCAGTGAGTTATCTACAATGTGTTAAATGATGAGATTCGAGGATTCTCTTTTTCCCATTTATTTCCAAAATATCAAGACACAATACCGTTAGTTTTTCTTGACTTTATCATTGGGGAGGGGCCGGCTGATGACAGCGTCAGGATTCTTTTCCAGGTGCTGTATCATGATATTCAAGCCGTATTTTTTCGGAAATATCTGCAGCGAGATCCATTTTCCCTCTGATAATCAGTAAGCTGTAGAGATGGTCACAGTCCCCTGCCATATAGCTGTGATCTTCAATAATCGTGGCGCAAACGTATGGATTTTTATAAATGTAGTCCAACTTTTCACCTTCAGAAGCACAATGAAAATAGAGCCGCTTATTTGCTTTATCATAGCCATAGCTCAAGCTTACCAGATAAGGTTCATTCTCCCTGGCCATAGCGATTGTGCAAAACTTGCCATTCTCCAAAATCCGTTGAATCTCATTCAGGTCTGTAATTTCACGGTCAGCTCGCCGCGGGTGATGATTCATAGTTTAGAGCCTTTCATTTTCTCACTTATTTTTTGCCTTGGGAAAAATCCCTTACTGCACTCTGCTCTGAATATTCTGCCATATTAGTTCCTTTTTCCCGATCTTCAGACCTTTTTCCCGATGCCAATAGATGGTGATAACAATAGTCAGCGTGATCGTAATGGTTCTAAAAAGATTAGCAGCCAGGTCGCCCAGAGCATTTTCTCCAATATCAAAAAGAAGCCACGAAAGATTCATCACGATATGGAGGAAAACCGGAATCCACAGGTTTTCATTCCATTCGATATATAGCCAAGCAAACCAGACTGCTCCCATCGCAGTGATGAAGAATATTCCAAGTGTCTCCATAAATGCATTGCCCTGATATACGTGGCCGAGTCCAAAAATGAGAGCTCCGATAAGAGCTGCCGGAATAAAGCACCATCCTAATTTGAGAAAAAGCAGTCCAAAGAGAAAGCCACGAAAGAGAAACTCTTCCATAAACCCAGGTAAAAATGCCCAGCGCAAAGCAATGCAGGAAAGAGCCACCAAGCATAGACATAAAGGGTCTTGAGAAAGGAATCAGAAAATGCGGGCTCCCATAAGCGACTTGTTAAGCGATTGCCATAATAGGCAAAAAAAGCGGGCAAAATGATAAAAGACTTCACCATTAGGCCTGTCAAAGTCTTATTATCTCGAATAATCTGAGAATTCACTTGTCCTTATTTCCCTTATCTTCGTCTAGAATATCTCCATAAACGACCACCATACAGTCGGGACAAATGCCATGGGTGAATCGAACATCACTATGTTTACTGACGAACTGTTCTACCTGAGTCCAATAGCCTTGGTCATCCCGAATTTTTTTACAGTTGCTGCAGATGGGGAGAAGGCCCCGCATCACATTCATACGCTCAATGGTTCCCTGCAGCTCGACAGTGCGCTCTGCGACACGCGCTTCCAGCTCAACCTGGTGATACCGTAACTCTTGAATAGTCTGCTCAAGTTGCTTTCGGGTGGCGCCCAGGGACTCGCTCATACCATTGAAAGCAGCGCTTAAGTCATCAAATTCGTCATAGCTTCGGCCACTGATTCTAGATTGATAATGCCCCCTGGCCAAATCATTGCATTGATT
>DSDE01000096.1 GCA_011049095.1 Fidelibacterota bacterium | reverse complement strand
TGAGATAGACGGCTCGGTCGTACAAGCCATTATCACACTCATCAGCTTCCGTTTTGTGCTCCTCATCGCGCCACGTCTCTTTTTCACCTTCAAACACAATCTTCTTTATCCCGAATAAGTGAAGGCCCGGATTAAATCAACTTGGAAAATGAGATTTGTGAATAGGGAAATTTTATTTTGGACAGATCTGATATGCTGTTTTTATTTATTTTTGCTGATATTTCGGCAGACCGCAATATTGGCGATTGTCTTGTAGAGAGCCCTATGGGGAAAAGGATTCCTTCAGGAAACAGTCAAAACCGAATGGCAAACAAGAAGTCAGCCCAATGGGCGCTTTTTGTTTGCTAAGAAAAAACTGCTGCTATCTGTATTTCAAACTCCGATTTCCAGTATAGAGGAGCTATCTTTGTGCTTTTTGTGCTCCGCTTGCTGCGCCTGTCGAAGCATTGAGCTTGATTTAATCAGCCACTACACCGGATGCGCGGTTTTTACTACGCTCGATAGACTGGAGGGCCAGGTAATTTTGGCCGAATTTGCCCATATTGGCCAGCTCTGTGTCATACTGATCAAAATGGCGCTCTTCGTCCACAACAAGTTCTTCAAAGACTTTTTTGGAAGCAGAATCGGCGTGGGCGCTGCATTCGTTGGCCCACATATTGTAGTCCCGGGCACTGTCGGTTTCCATTTGACATGCCATTTCCAGCATCTCTTTGATATCGTGGATTTTCTTTACTTCGTGGGAAGCCAACATTTCTACTTCGCCGCCGAGAAAGAGAATTCGTTCCGCCAGTTTCTCGATGTGAAGCATCTCTTCGATGGCAGTTTTTTTGAAGAGCTGAGCCAGCAGATCATATCCCTGGTCATCACAGTGAAAATGGAAATACATATATTGATGGACGGCACTCAGCTCATCGGCGATGGCTTTGTTTAAGAGTTCCACACTTTTTTCGTGTCTCATTTTTATCTCCTTTGATAAAGTTAAACCCTCCCCTTATTTTAGAGGAGGGTCAGGTTTTGATTTATTCTTCAGCCATAAATGGATAACGAAAGTCGGTTGGCGGGTCAAAAGTCTCTTTGATGGTGCGCATCGAAACCCAGCGGAGAAGGTTCATCGGGGATCCTGCTTTGTCATTAGTGCCAGATGCTCTGCCTCCGCCAAAGGGCTGCTGACCAACAACCGCGCCGGTGGGTTTGTCATTGATGTAGAAATTACCGGCTGTGTGAGTAAGGCGATCCCGCATCATAATCACAGCCTGACGGTCGCGGGCGAAAATCGCGCCGGTGAGGGCATAGGGGCTGGTGGCATCGAGAAGGTCTAAGGTTTCCATCAATTTATCATCTTCGTAAACATAGATGGTCATGACGGGTCCGAAGATTTCTTCTTCCATCGTTTTGAATTTTGGATTAGTAGTGACAATGGTGGTGGGTTCGATAAAATAGCCTTTACTATCGTCGTATTTTCCTCCGGTAATGAATTCAGCTTCATCTGATTCAGCGGCGTAATCAATATAGGCTGTGATGGTATTGAAAGCGGCTTTATCAATGACAGCGCCCATAAAATTGGTAAAATCCTCAATATCTCCCATTTTGATGGAATTGACTTCGGCGATGTATTTTTCCTTAAAAACCGGCCACATTGAATTTGGAATGTAAGCCCGTGAGGCGGCGGAGCATTTCTGACCCTGATATTCAAAGGCGCCGCGAACCATTGCCGTGACGAGCTCATCAACATTGGCAGAATTGTGTACGAAGATGTAGTCCTTGCCGCCGGTTTCGCCCACAATGCGTGGGTAGCCTTTGTATTTCTGAATATTATTGCCTACAGTGCGCCACATATGCTGGAAGACTTCTGTGGAGCCGGTGAAGTGAATGCCTGCCATCAATGGACTGGCCATCACCGGATTGCCGACCTTGCCGCCGCTGCCGGGAATAAAATTGATGACGCCGTCAGGCACACCGGCCTCTTTAAAGAGTTTCATCAGGAAGTAGCCGGAATAAACTGCAGAAGATGCAGGTTTCCATAGCACAACGTTGCCCATCATAGCTGGCGAAGTGGGAAGGTTTCCGGCGATGGAAGTGAAGTTGAAGGGGGTGACGGCAAAAATAAAACCCTCAATTGGACGATATTCCACTTGATTCCAGGTGCCTGTTAAACTGTAAGGCGGCTGGTCGCTGTAAATCTGTGCCATATACTCGGTGTTGAAGTTATAAAAATCAATGAGTTCGCAGGCGCTGTCAATTTCTGCTTGATATACTGTTTTGCTTTGCCCTAGCATTGTAGAAGCATTGAGCAGGTCGCGGTAAGGTCCGGCAAGCAGGACAGCCATTCTGCGAAAGATGGCGACCCGGTCTTCCCAAGGCATCACCGACCAGGTTTTAAAGGCTTTCTGACTGGCTTCGATGGCCATTTGTACTTCTGCTTCACCAGTCTGATGATAAGTGGCCAGCAAATGGCTGAGATTGTGAGGTATGCGGCATTCGCCCATTTTGCCGGTTTTCACTTCTTTTCCGCCGATAATCAGGGGAATTTCCAAAACCTGACTTTTCAGCTCGGCGATTTTTTTCTTCAGTGAAGCCTTCTCCGGGCTGCCCGGTGCATAGGCTTTAATCGGTTCATTGACCGCTTTGGGGATTTTCACGACTCCATTTTGCATCATTCATCTCCTTTCAATGTTCATTTTATTGCAAATCAAATCTTATCTAAAATGATTTCCTGCCGCGGATGAGGTATCACTACCTTTTCCACCAGCAGTCCTTTATTTTTGATATAATGAACACCGGCGTCAACGGCAGCTTCCACGGCGGCCACATCCCCGGCGATCGAATAATAGGCTTTCCCGCCGATAGCCATAGCCAGGTGAATCTGGATTATTTTCACATTTGCAGCCTTAAGCGAAGCATCGGCGGCCTCGATGGTTGTGGCCACAGAAAATGTCTCCACGATACCCAGCGCATCAACTTTGTGAAATTCATTGGTGCCGCTGAGGGCCGGAAGAATTTCTGAATGCAGATTGCGAATAATCATCGTGTCAATGGTATATTCATCGGCTGCTTTTTCGCCAGCGGCAATGGCGGCTTCTACTTCAGCCACATCGCCGCCGATAAGCGCCATATATTTTCCAGGGCAGATACTGCGGTTCATCAGAAGTTTAACTTGTGCTTTTTTGAGCATCGTATCGGCTACAAAAAAACCTCTGGCGATGCTGCTCATTTCCACTAATCCTACTGCGTGCATCAGACCATCCTTTGTATGCTTATGGCCGTATCCACAGCCGTGATTTTTCCGTTGATAGATGCGTGAACAGGCACCCCTAGTTCATTTTCGCCGATAGTACCGATGATATCGCCGCTGTAAACTTCATCGCCGGGTATAACGCATGCTTTTGTAACTGTACCGATATGCTGCTTCAGGGGAATGTGTACCATTTGGGGAAGGTAATCATTTTCTGCAAAAGGCGCTTTGATTTTGGTATAATCAGCCAGCCCCAGCTTGCGGGTGAGCATGGAAATGGGCGGCAAACGGAAATCCTTGGTGGGCCTCACATCGGTGGCGAGGCGTTTTATTTCTTCTGGTGTCCAGTGGATGTCTTTTACCTTGAGCTCGTGTTTGGCAATGCGGCAGACATCCATAGGGTCCAGGTTTTCCGGGCAGGCGTAGAGGGAGCAGATATTGCATTCTACGCAGAAGCTGGCCCACTTGTTAAGAATCTCATTTTGGGGGCCGGAAAAGCCCAGTGCGCGCATAGCCAAATGAGGCTGTAGGGGAATGCCTAATTGGGAGCGGGGACAAAGCATAGTGCAGTCGCTGCACTGGTCACAGGCCGATTTACCGATGCTTTTCATTCGTCGGTCGTTGCGGGTTTTGCGCTGCGCCAGGTAATGTTCGGCAGGCAGAACTAATATTCCCGAAGATGTTTTAGTCAGCGGCGTATTCAGATTGGTGACCGCTTTTCCCATCATTGGTCCGCCGTCTATCATAATGAAATCTTTCACTGTGGCGCCTCCGGCAATCTGTATGGCTTCTCCAAAGCTCATTCCCACCGGTGACCAAAAGGTTTTTGGAGAGTGCACCGCGCCATGAACGGTAATCAGTGTTTGCGTCACTGGTATATTGCGGCTGGCAAAATAGATATTATAGAATGTTTCTACATTGGAGACGACGCAGCCCACATTCAGGGGAATGCCCCCTGGCGGAATTTGTCTGCCGGCCACATACCAGACCAGCTCATATTCGTCACCGGCAGGATAAACATCCCGCAGCGGGTAAAATTCGATAGGCGTATCTTGTATTTCAGCTTTTATTGCAGCGATGGCATCTTTGTTTTTTTCTTTGATAGCAAAAACTGTTCGCTTGGCTTTTGTTTGCTCGCTTGCCAGGATTACGCCTTCCACGATTTCCCGGGCATAGAGGCGCATGATTTCTTTATCTTTTGCCAGCAGCGGCTCGCACTCTGCCCCATTCACGATAAGAAAATCTACTT
>DSDE01000475.1 GCA_011049095.1 Fidelibacterota bacterium | reverse complement strand
GTGTAATACGCCGTGATGTAGAGCAGCACGTACTTTAGTGGTCGCAGCGCCAGGTCCAGCCAGCCGCGAAGAGTGACAGGTGTGAAGCCTAGCTTTTTGGCGCCTTTTTGCAGCCATTCGATGACTGTGCCGATGGGGCAGATGTAGCCGCAAAAGAGTTTGCCAAAAAAGATGACGCCCACTATCAGCGCAAGCCCCATAAATATCTGTGTCTCACTCATTTGGCAAGAGAGGCTGCCCAGCCAGGATTTGCTGCCCAATGCCATAATTCCGCCAAAGGGGCAGTAAGCCTCAAAATCCACTAAAAAATCTTTATTGAATATGGGTATAAGTAACAAAATTAGTATTACACCCAATATAGTCAATTGAATTGCCTGCTTCAGTCGGTTTTCATAGCTGCGCTTTGCCATAGTAATCTCTGTCTCTCTATTGTGTCGTTATTGGTCGCTTTTAAAAGTAATTATAAAAAGGGGGAAGAACTTATTCTTCCCCCTTGTGACGATATTATTTTAGATAGATCATCCGCTGTGTGGCATTATACTCAGGAGTGCTGATATTGTAGAAATAGATTCCGCTGGAAAGAGGTGCGCCTTTGCTGTCGGTGCCATTCCAAATCACAGAATGATAACCAGAAGGCATATTTTTATGATTCAGCAGCTCGGCAACTTTCTCGCCTCTGATATTGAAGACGGAAATATTGACCGGGCTAAATTCTGGCAGATCAAAGCGGATGGTGGTGGTGGGGTTGAAGGGGTTTGGGAAATTCTGATGCAGAGCAAAGCTCATTGGCGTTAAGTCATTGATACTGCTTGGGGCCTCTTCATCATTGTACCAGGCATAATAAACGGCATCTGCATGGGGAATGACCATAAAACGATTTGGTCCGCCGCTGGGAAATTCACAAGTAGCATCATCCCAGCTTCCGTTGATGCGAAACTTAAACTCTATCTCTTCATCGGGAATAAAGCCATCCACGATGACTTCGTAAATGGTATCACCATCAGTATCTTCCAGAAGCGTGCTGCCGCCCCAGCCGTTAAAAGAACCTGCGATATCTACAAAGTCGGTTCCTGGAGTAAATTTCCCAAGGTCGGTCCAGTAGCTCATATTCACCTGGAATCTAATATTCACTGGGAAGGCATGGTTGGGCTCCCACGGTGTCGGTGGCATGAAATCCCAGGTTTCACTGCCGTCGGGAAGGCGACCATAGGCAATATCATCGGTCTGTTCACCAAATGACAAAGAATCAATCCAATTGAGTGTGCCGGCGATATCTTGCACCAGCGCAACCGCTTCACCACTTTTGCTGAGGCTGAAATCAACGTGCAAAACACCCTGTCCAGGTTGACCGTCAGCCCAAATAATTAAATATCCGCCTGCTGCAATGGTCGTTGTATCAGGCGCTGTAGCCGGAATTTGCCATTTGGTTGGGTTGTCCAGCTTGTCCGAAATATAGAGTCCGCCCAGATTCACTGGAAAATCATTGGCATTGTAAATCTCAATATAATCGTCGGCTTCATTATATTCATCGGTGACTATACCGTTATTGACTGCCAAGATTTCATTAATGTAGATGCCGGTAATGGGATCTGGTGGAGTCATATCCAGTAGTAAAATGTGACCATTCTGACCGATTGCCCACAACTTATTGTTGGCATAACGGCATTTCTGCAATATTTTGTCAGTTATTGGTGTTTCTTCTGTCCAGGTGAGACCAGCATCTTCTGATTTGATAATGGAGCCGGCTTTGCCGACAGCGTACACCAGACTGTCGGTGATGAATTCCAGGTCATAGAGGTCATTGCCTTCAGCCTGAGTATAGACCAATTCCAGAGAATCAAGTTCGTCAAAGTTGGTGCTGCGATAGACGCCGCCACCGCTGCTGACGATAAGCAGAACACCATTGCGGGCTTCCACAGCGCGCATTGCCATTGAACCATAATCTCGGGCCAGTGTCCAGTTGTCGCCACCATCCGTTGAATAAGCAATCTGACCGGTAGATGCAGAAGCAACTATAAGATTGGCATTGACTTCGAACATATCATAAACAGTTCCACTGAAACCTGCGCCGCTTGTGGTCTGAGTCCAGGTCTCGCCATTGTCAGTTGATTTAATAATGATTGCTGAAGAACCACCGGCAAGGATATCGCCATTGGCTAAAATACGCATCGCATTGATATGTTTATTTGAGAGCTGAGCCATTGGATTGTCTTTGGTTGTAAAGCTGGCGCCGCCATCGGTGGTTTTTGCCACGAAGCCGCTGCCGCCGGCAATAAAACCAGTATTGGCATCAACAAATTCAACTTCATAAACATTGCCCTTATAGCCGGTCGCTGCATTGGATGGATAGCTAAATGTTTCGCCGCCATCTTCACTGATGGAGAGTTCGCCGCCGCCCCAGCCGGTGAGGACAATTTTCTCATCAGTAGGCAGAGCAAGTCCCCAGAAGCTGACGCTAGGCCATTCGTAGATGAAGCTGAAATTAGCTCCGCCGTCGGTGGTTTTTACGCTCATACCATTGGCAACATAGACAAAGCCATTATCAGCATCTATAAAATGGATAAAACCAGCTGTATTCCCGCTATTGATTGGCAATTCTGACCAATTAGCGCCGCCATCCGTGGTTTTTACCATATAGCCATTATTTCCGGCAGCGTACCAGGTGTTTGCATCCAATACCTGCACAGCACGGTTTTGATCAAAACCATAGCTAAATGGACCTGTATGCGTATAATTAGCGCCGCCATCGGTGCTGACGAAAGTTGTCTGATGGTATCCGGCAATGAGAATAACGCCATCTTTGGCGCTGACATCATAAAGACGGGTGCTGATCAGGCCAACCGGAAAAAGTCCGGCGATGCTGACATGATTCCAGGTGTCGCCGCCATCCGTTGTGTACCAAGTATTTCCGCCTGTGCCATCTGCTATTACAACACCGTTATTGGCATCGAGAAAAGCGATTCCGCCGTCCAGGTCTTCTTTATTGAAGCCTTCAGCCGAGCGAGTCCAATTAGCGCCGCCATCGGTGGTTTTCAGAACGGTAGAATCCATTCCGCAAGCATAGACGACTTGATCAGAGACCACGGCCACACCTTTCAGGTCAGCTAATTGTGTTGCATCAGAGACATTTGTCCAGGTTGCGCCGCCATCGGTCGTTTTGATGATGGTGCCTCCCTTACCCACGGCATAGCCCGTGTTGGCATCAATAAATTCCACCTTTGCCAAGTCCATTTCATTTGCTGGAACGCCTTCTACCGCAACTAATGTGGTTCCGCCGTCTGTTGTTTTCCAGACTGCTCCGGCAGCCCCCACTAGGATACCATTGTCCATATCAAAATAGTATCCGTCAAATGGAAAGGTCTCATAAGCTCCTTTCTTTACTAGCTCCCAGCTTTGGCCAAAGACCATTGTCACAGCCAGAAGCATCGTCGCTGTCATAGTTAACAGTTTCTTCATTCATCTCCTCCTTTTTTGTTGTTTTGCATTTTTTATTCTAAGGTTTTCACCTGATTTAATCAAGAATAAAATCATCGGCTAAGGCTGATGCCCCCTTCGATGCTATTGTTGTTGTAATTTGTATCATCAAAATATTCAATAGTATAGCGAATAGAAGGAATAATTCGGGTGAGTCCGAACTGATATTCTCCGGCCAATTTTATACTGTTGCGGTCTGCATAGTCGTACTGCCAGGTGTAATTTAGGGGAAGACGCTGTGATTCTAAAGCAAGATTAAAGCTTAGAATCGGCCATGGATCAACTCTTGTCTCGATTCCGGCGCGCCAGCCGGTCACCTTTTTCTCATTCTCTATATTGCCAAGATAATCGGAATAGTTTTCATCAAAGGCTAGTACCTGACCCCATAATCCAGTCTCTATCTTCTCGTGAAGGTGTACGATTATCTGCAATCCGCCTTCTATAAGAGTACCGTTGTTTTCGGCCATCAGGCTTTGATAGTAAGCCGGACGGGTCCATTCTTCATAAGCATGGTATCGGGAATAGAGGCTGATGGAGCCTGTGGACAATTTGCGCTGCAGCCAAAACTGGCAGCGGTTTACGGAGCGGTTTTCATAGCCCCTGTCGGCTGCATCATATTTGTTTCCTTTTTTGAAATTAGCGCCATCGCTGCCCGTTTCCGCGCCAATGTAAGCTTCCCAATGAATGTTGTTTTCCAGAAGGGTTAGCCCGCCACCGCTGCTTAAGCCGCTATGATAGCTGTACATGTCAATGGATGTCCCGGGGTTTTCCAGGCGAAATAATTGGCTTCCATACCAGGTTTCTACCTGAGCGTCACTATAGTCTTTCACGGCTTCGAGAGAAATCTGGTCGCGATGGCGCTTAACGAAGCCATCTACAGCCAGAAAGGGAGCAATCCGCCATTGCATAGAAACGAGCGCTGCGGCATTCAGCTCGATGGAGAATGTGCGGGTATAACGGTCTTTTAGCCCCCGCTCTACAGCGTATTCAAATTGGATTCCCCAAGATAGAG
>DSDE01000126.1 GCA_011049095.1 Fidelibacterota bacterium | reverse complement strand
CTCTGTAATCGATGCCTTGGGAAACATCGGCAGCCGAAACACTATCCAGTCTCTGATAGACCTGCTTCGGGAAGCCAATCCAATGCTGGCCGAGCCTGCCTGCCGGGCTATTCTAAAAATAGGTGAAAGAAACAAAATCAACGTCTTCAATGATTATGCTGATGTGCTGCTAACACCAGTTCTTGAATCCATTGCTGGTGAAAGCAATGCCGAATACAGTGACCTCCTGGCTTTTCAAATTAATCTGAACCCCTCCCGCGCCGTGCTAAAATCCTTATTCAGTAAAAGTGAGCACATACCCAGTGCCCTTTTGGTAACGATGATCAATCAGGTAAAGGGAGAGGCCAGCCTTTTAAAAGAAATACAGCTGGCGACAGAAAACCCTGACGACTGGGTCAGCTACACTGCCATTGAAGCACTTTCTGACTTTTCTCCTGACGAGGCAGCGCCCATCCTATTGCAATTACTGGATAAAGAGCGAGAAACAACGGTTATAGCAGCCATCAAGACAAGCGTCAAGATGAAGCTTGATGCAGCAAAACCTAAACTGGAATCTTTAAGTAAAGCGGATAGTGAAGATATCAAAGCGTTAGCAACTGATGCATTGAAACTGATGTGAACATTAATCCGCTTTCAAGGTAAGAAAACGAAATGACAAATCCGGAAAATTTAAAAAAACGAATCAGCAGTCTCGACCGCATTCCTACACTACCGGTTATTGCCAACCAAATTATGCAGATTGCCCAGGATGAAAACAAATCTCTACGGCAACTGGTTCCCATCATCGAAAAAGACCCGCCATTGGCCATTAAAGTATTAAAAATGGCTAATGCTGCCTATTACGGGCTGCGCCGGCAAGTTGATTCACTGCGGGATGCCGTGATGATTCTCGGTATGGACTCCCTCTATCAGATGGCCCTCAGCTTTTCTGTGATGAAGGTGCTGGAAACGGGAAAAATGACCAATGCCATTGCCTGGGACAAATTTTGGGAGCATTCGGCAGCCGTGGGGCATATTGCGGAACTGCTGAAAAAAAAGCTGCAGCTGCGGGCAATTCCAAATGCCTTTTCTCTGGGACTGCTGCATGATATCGGGAAACTTGTATTCTACAAATTAGAGCCGGAGGCCTATTCACAGCTCATTATTAGCTGTGCCGAAGAAGATATGCCGCTCTATAATGGCGAGATTGAAAAGTTTGGTGTGAGTCATGAACAGATTGGTATCTGGGTGGCTGAGAAGTGGCAGCTTCCCACCGCATTAATCACTTCTGTTGGCTATCATCACCGGCCCCATGAAGCCACAAAGGAAATGCAGCTAAATGCCGCTTTAGTACAGATAGCCAATCTGGTGGCCAATCTGAATGAAATCAGCTTTGGCGCCGGTTTCTTTCAAACCGTCCCCAGAGAGCTCAGCGGCTGGAAAATCATTCAGGAAACACAAGCACACCTCGCTGAAATGGATTTTGAACTTTTTGTCATGAGCATCCAGGACGAAATAAACCATATCTCCGAGATTGTAAAACTTATTCAGGGGTAGTAATCAGTGGCCATTCAAAAACTTAACGAAGATACATTCCGCCGACTGCGCGATTTTATTTACGAGAAAAGCGGCATCTACTTCCAGGAACATAAACTCTACCTGCTGGAAAGCCGTCTTGGCCGACGGCTTAGAGCCTTGGGTATGGACGATTTTGAATCATATTTTATGCAATTGCGCAGAATGCCCAACCAGCAAGCCGAGCTCATTGAAATCTTTAATGAAATCACCATCAATGAGACATTTTTCTATCGCTTTCCCAAACAGCTTGAAGCCTTTAGCCATAAACTTCTTCCCGCCATAATGGCGAAAAGAGAAGCCGAAGGCAAGCGTCAGATTCGAATGTGGAGCGTTGCCAGCAGCTCGGGTGAAGAGCTTTACACCCTGGGGATGATACTTTTAGAAACTATGCCGACAAAGCTCGCCACCTGGACCTTTGATATCATAGGCACTGATATCAGTATGAAAATTTTAGAGAAAGCAAAAGAGGGGCTATATACTTCAAATTCTTTCCGCAATACACTACCAGACGGCTGGCAACGGAAATATTTTAAACAGCAGGGCCTCAACTTTCGCATCAACGAAAGTATAAAAAAGATGGTCTCTTTTGACCATGCCAATCTTACTGACTTCAAAAAAGTGCGGGCGATGCGGGGTGTAGATTTTATTTTCTGCCGCAATGTACTCATCTATTTTGATTTGGAAATAAAAAAACAGGTCATCCGCAACCTTTATGGCGTCCTCAAGCATGGCGGCTATCTGTTTTTAGGTGAATCGGAATCATTGCACGGGATTTCTTCGGCTTTTAAAGTCGAACATTTTCCAGGCGTGTTTGTATATCGAAAAGAATAATGGTTAAGGATTAGGAGATATAAAATGCCACACATTATCTTGGTCGCAGACGACTCTTCCACAGTGCGAAAATTCGTCTCATTCAGCCTGAAGCTTCAGGACTATATTGTCATCACGGCTGAAGACGGTATGGATGCGCTGGAAAAAATATCCCAAACTGCCGTGGACCTGGCCATCGTGGACCTGAATATGCCCAATATGGACGGTTTTGAACTCATCGAGACCATCAGGCAGTCGGAAGATTACAAAAACCTGCCGATCATCATTCTCTCAAGTGAGCGAGGTGAAGGGACAAAACAGCGCGGCTTTGAGCTCGGGGCAAATACCTATCTGGAAAAGCCCTTTGATGCAAAAGTCATCCAGGAACAGGTTGCTAAACTACTGAAACCGTAGAGGAAAATTATGGGTATGTATGATAATCTCGGTGATATGCTTGAAGTGATAGACGATTTTGTCGTTGAAACCAATGAGCTGCTCGATGAGCTAAATGAAGACCTTTTACAGCTAGAATCAGCCGAAGAGGACAACGAGCTTATCAATCGTGTTTTTAGAGCCTTTCACACCATCAAAGGCACCAGCAGCTTCCTTGATTTCAAAGCCCTCAGCGAAATCGCCCACTCTGCAGAAAACCTCCTTGACCAGATTCGAAACCATCAACTGGCTCCGAGCGCTGATATTGTAGATGTACTGCTGGAAACAGCCGATTGGGTTCGGAGCTATATCGGGCATGTAGAGCGGCGGGAAGAATATACCAAATCTGTTGATCAGCTTCTCGCAGCCATCAATAAGCATTCAAAAAGCAAAGCAGAAAAATACGACGAAATATCCAACGATGGTGATTTATTTACGAGTGTATCAATTACTGAAAATTTAAATGGAGACTTTATTCCTCTCAATGCACCACAGGAGCTAATTGACGAATTTATAGCCGAAAGTACAGAGCAATTGGAGCTGATGGGCGCCGATCTGCTCAGCATGGAAATCGAGCCCGACAACACGGAGATTGTGAATACCCTTTTTCGTGCTTTTCATACATTGAAAGGCAATAGCAGCCTTCTCGGTGCTGCACAACTCTCTGAAATGGCCCACAAGGCAGAAGACGTACTTGGGCGAATTCGTGAAAAAAAACTGCAGCCCGACAGTAATCTTATTGATGTTTTGCTTTCGGTTGTTGACAAGGCCAAAGAGTTCATTGAGATGGTGAAACAAAATCGGCTCACGACACAAGACATAAGCTTTTGGATGAATAGCCTGAAAGCCCTTTTAGGTGAAAAAACCACTGCGCCACCGGCCAAAAGACCAAGCTCCCCTGCCCCAAAAACCGAAAACGTCTCCGAAAACTTAGAAAAAAGCAGCGAAAAAAAAGAGCTGAAAAAAAGTGCTGACAGCAGTAAAAAACAAGATACCATTCGTGTTGACGTTGACCGCGTAGATAAGCTCCTCAATCTGGTGGGAGAGCTTGTCTTGGAAAAAAACAGACTTCTGCAGATCAACCGGCAGCTAATCGAGAAATATAGCGGCGATAAAGAGATTGATGATCTGGACGGTGTAAATAACTCTATGGGGCACATCACCACAGAGCTGCAAGAAGGCATAATGAAAGTGCGTATGCTCCCCATTGCCAATGTTTTCCGAAAATTCCCCCGCCTGGTGCGTGACCTGGCAAAAGACAAGAATAAGGAAATAGACCTGGTGGTCGAGGGCGGCGATACGGAGCTTGACCGGAGTGTAATTGAAGCTATTGGCGATCCGCTGGTACACTTGTTGAGAAATGCTGTCGATCACGGAGTAGAAAGCCCGGAAATTCGACGGCGCAAAGGAAAGTCAAGCACTGGCACTATCACACTGGAAGCTTATCAAGAGGGAAATCATATTGTCATCAAAATCTCTGATGACGGCGCAGGAATAGACCCCAAAAGAATCGCTAAAAAAGCTATCGAAAAAGGCTTGATTAGCGAAACCGATTATGAAATAATGTCAGACCGGGATATCATCAACCTTATTTTTAAACCTGGCTTCAGCACTGCTGAAAAAATCACTGACGTCAGCGGTCGCGGCGTGGGTATGGATGTGGTACACAGCAATATCAGCCGGCTTAACGGCACCGT